>JAZTXU010000244.1:0-11351 GCA_045636565.1 Acutalibacteraceae bacterium | reverse complement strand
CCTTTATAATATACTTTTGACAAAACAGATAAAACACCACTACGGGAATAATCGAAAGCACTAGCATCGCCATCATAGCACCCATATCAATAGAGCCATATCCGCCCTTTAAATACTGTATTGCTATCGGTATAGTCTTATAATCATTACCTATTACAAGATAGGGCAACAGATAATCATTCCATATCCACATAGCGTTAAGAATTGCCACAGTTATGGTAGTCGGTTTTAAAATAGGAAAAACTATTTTAAAAAAGGTTTGCAGCGGATTGCAGCCGTCTATAGTAGCCGCCTCCTCAATGCCTTTTGGCACTGATTTCATAAAACCCGTAAACATGAAGGTTGCAAGCCCCGCCCCAAAGCCTAAATATATTAGTATTATTCCAAACGGATTATCAAGTCCCAATACATTGGCCGTTTTAGACATTGTGAACATAACCATCTGAAAGGGAACAATCATCGAAAAAACAAGCGCGTAATAAAGAATATTCGTAAAAAAAGTTTTAACCCTTACAATATACCACGCTGTCATTGAGGTGAATATAACTATAGCAAGTACCGAAAACACTGTTATAAAAAGCGACCAACCGAAAGCCTCTAAAAATGAGGTTGTATTAAGTCCGGTTATATAATTTGAAAAACCGGTAAAGGTTTCGCTTGTCGGTAATAAAAACGGCTCGGTAGCGATAGAAAACCTTTGCTTAAATGAATTTATAACCACTATAAGCACCGGTGCTATAAATACCGCTGCTATCAATAATAAAAATATAAAAGCCAACGCATCTTTATACTTTTTTCGCACTAATTTTCAACCTCTTTTCTACGGGTGAGTACAAGCTGTGACAGCGAAACTACCGCCACAAGCAAGAAGAATATAACAGACTTAGCCTGTCCTACCCCCTCATAACCCACGCTTCCGTAAAAGGTTTCATAAATATCCAACGCCACCATACGCGTTCTGCCGCTCGGCGCACCTGCGGTTAGTGCTAAATTCTGGTCGAAAAGCTTAAAGGAATTTGTAATAGTTAAAAACAGACAAATTGTAATCGAAGGCATAACCGAAGGTATAATTACCTTAAACAAGGTGGTAAAATACCCTGCGCCATCTACCTTAGCAGCTTCCATAATCTCATTAGATATATTGCTAAGGCCTGCAATATAGATTACCATCATATAACCTATCATTTGCCAGTTCATTAAGATTACAAGCCCCCAAAATCCGAAAGTGGCATCTGAGGTTATAGAATACCCGAATCGGTAAAGCACACCGTTTATAATAACCTGCCAGATATAACCCAAAACTATTCCGCCAATGAGGTTTGGCATAAAGAAAACTGTTCTGAAAAGTTTTGTTCCCGGCACTGTTCTTGTGAGCATAAGCGCAAGTAAAAATGCAATTACATTTATACTTATAACCGAAACCACGGCAAATTTTACCGTAAACCAAAGAGATGGCAGAAAGGTGCTGTCCTCGGTGAAGGAACGAATATAATTAGAAACACCCACGAACTGTGCGTCGCTAACTGTGCGGAATTCGGTGAAGGATAAAAATAATCCTAACAAAAACGGTACAACAAAGGCTATCAGAAAGGCTATCAGAGTGGGGAGTACAAAAATCGGAAACCAGCGTTTTATGGGGTTTTTAATCAATCTCGCTCACTCTTCCATTTTTTAGTAATAATTTTCTTTATTTCATCCCATTTCTTTGTACCTTGTGCATAGTCGAGCAAAGCGTTTCCAACCTCGCGCTTAAAGGCATCACTCGGGAACGCACTGAATGCCCAAGGAATATTTTTAACCGAATCATCTTTCATATAACGAGAAATTTCTTTGGCTAATGGGTCGCTTGGTTGCTCGTTTTCGCCGAAGGTATTAAACGGAGTTATAAAATTGAGCTCTTCGGTGACATATTTTTTACCTGTTTTGCTTGAGAAAAGCCATTCGAGGAATTTAAGAGATTCTTTTTGCTGTTCTTCTGTGGCATTTTTGTTTATGGCGAAATAGTTTTCTGTACCAATGCAGATACCCTGACCTTTTTCGCCTTCAATTCCCATATAAATAGGAAGCATTTTAATATCTTCTTCCTTTACAATATTACCTTTAACACCTGAAATCTGTGACCATGCCCAGTTGCCATTCTGCACCATGGCGGCTTCGCCCATAGCAAATTCTGCCATAGAATCAGCAACCGATTTAGAACCAAGTAAAGTCTTTTTGGTTACAGAATTGTTAAGGTAAAGGTCGAAAATTTTAGAAAAATTATCTGAATATTTGTAATCAATTTCATCAGCGTCGAGCATACTTAAAGCAGCATCGGCACTGTTATCCTTATCGAAAAATTCATAATACAAGGGTACATTTAAAAGATGTGTCTGCCAACGCCAATCCTCACCTGATGCCAGTGAAGTTGAAGCGAAAACACCCTTGATATTAAGCTTTGAGCGGTTTGCGGTCATATCTTCAACCACTGCTTTTAATTTGTCGAAGCTGTCGATTTCCTCAACTGAGTTGATATTTGTTTTTTTATTGTCAAGGGCAAAATACTTCTTCATTATAGCGTCGTTGTAAATTATTCCGTAGCCTTCAACAACATAAGGAATGGCGTAAACTCCGTCGTCCTTCTTTATTGCCAAATCCTTATCCGAAAGATATGAATAAAGCTTTGAATTTTTAAGATCAAGGCAATAATCCTCCCACACACTGAAGCCAACAGGACCGTTTACCTGAAAAATTGTGGGAGCATCTGATTTTGCAATTTCCGATTTAAGGGTTTGCTCATAATTGTTTGCGGCGGCGGTAACCACCTTTAATTTAACGCCTGTTTCCTGCTCATATTTTTTGGCTATTTCTTCATAAACCTGTGCTGACTCAGGTTTGAAGTTGAGAA
This sequence comes from Acutalibacteraceae bacterium, assembly GCA_045636565.1. Lineage (GTDB taxonomy): Bacteria > Bacillota > Clostridia > Oscillospirales > Acutalibacteraceae > UBA737. The sequence continues at coordinate 8,464 of JAZTXU010000244.1, read as the reverse complement.
AATAAACCTGAGAGGTTTTCTTTTTGCCGCAAGCGGCAAGACTTAAACTTAAAAATACGGTTAATACAACCATTGAAAATGCTGTGATTTTTTGTTTCATAGGTTTTACCTCCAAATTATTTCTTTTAATATTTTTTCACAAAACTGCTGAAATATGAATTTTTTATGAGTTTTCTAAAGCGGTGATTTTTTCAGCTATAATTTTGAAAACTTCACCGCAGGATTTCGTTTGTTTCGCTGTGTTTTCTGAAAACACAATTACGGTGTATTTTGGGTCTTCTGCGGGGAAGAATCCGCAAAACCAACCCTGACACACCTCTGCTCCGTTTTCATATTTCCCCGTTTGTGCGGTTGCGGTTTTTCCTGCGGCGGTGGTGTTTTTAGGTTTTGCGGCTTCGCCTGTTCCGTCATTCAAAACCTCACTTAAATATTTTCTTAAAATTTCTGCGGTAGATTCACTCATGACGCGGGTTGGCTTGCCAATATCATATTTACTAAGTTTTCCGTTTTTTAAGGTGCCTTCAACTACTGAAGGTATATAGTAAGATCCGTTTCCCGCTATTGCACAATAAAGGGTGAGCATTGAAATGGGTGAAAGCAAAAGTTCACCTTGTCCAATACTGAAATTGGCAAGAGCGCCTGCATTGCTAAGTTCTTTTTTTTGCGGCAAATTTCCTTTTGATGCGGTAATACCCTTACATATATATAGGGGTTGACCAAAACGCAGAGTGGTTGCGGTGTTGTAAATATCGTTTTCACCTATATATGAAGCGAAGTTATAAAAATAAGTGTTGCAGGAATTTGCTATTGCAGTTTTTAAACTTATAAATCCGTGTCCCTCTGCTTTGTGGCAACGAAAACGGCGGTCCATTATTTTGCAACTGCCCGTGCAGTTATAACAAAATCCTTTTTTATTGTTTTCTATCCCTGTGGCGGCAACACAAGGCTTAAAAACAGAGCCCACATTGTAAGCGTTAATAGCGCGGTTCAAAAGTGGAGAATCGGATGCATCAAGATATTCTGCGGTCTTGGTGGGATCAAAGTGAGGCCTGCTTACCGTTGCCCTGATTTTTCCTGTGGTAACATCTGCAATCACAACCGCGCCCATATCTAAAAAAGAGGCGGCATACTCGGCAATTTCTTGTATCTCAAGATTTAGAGTGGTGATTACTCCGTTTGCGTTTACAGAAGCGCCGGTTGTGAGTTCGGGGTCAACACCCTCAAGTATTTTCCCGTTACCGCCACACTCGTAAGCAATTGATATCTCACGGTCATACTTCAGTATATCATCGTATGCATATTCAAGCCCCGAAACACCGCCTAAATTGCTATCGGTATATCCCACAAGATGAATTGCGGGTGTATTGGAAGCGGTGTGCTCGTAAACCTCGGTGCAGACGATACCTTCGCAGTTAATTTTCTCCGGAACTTCGGTTAGAACAGGTTTGCCCAGCTTTAAAGCGTTCAGCACTCGGGCGGCTTCTTCGTCATTTAAATGCTTGGTGATTTCGGTTATGGCTCTGGGGGTGGGGGATACCGCTGCTATAATTTTTTTACTCGAATTTGTAATTGGTTTCATATTACAGTCAAAAATAGTGCCGCGTTGCTTTGCTATTGTTATTCTTAATCGGTTTTGCTTTGAATAAGCCTCGCTATATCCTGTGGTTACAATTTCAGCAATTCTCAGCACGCAACTTAAAAATAAAAGCATAATAACAAAAAAACATATTGTGCTTCTTTTTGAATACATTTTCCAAAAAAGGCTGTTTTGGTTCAAATTATCACCCTCTTCACTTTAATTTTGGGCAAAAGAGGTTGTTTTAATCAAAAAGTAGGTGCAAAATTTACATATATTTTGCGAAATGATGATGCAATTTTAAAATAATTGGAAATAAAATGTAAAAAAGTAATTTATTTATTGCATTTTAATAATTCTTCGGGTATAATATATAAGGAAAAATTTGAATTTAATAAAAGGAGAATAAAAAATGACTTCCAATGTAACTGTTAATAAATGGTTAGGCGAGATGCAAGAGCTTCTCACACCCGATAATGTTGTTTGGGTTGACGGTAGCGATGAGCAGAGAGAGGAATTACGTAAGTTAGCTGTTGAGCTTGGCGAATTGACCGCGCTCAATCAGGATGTTCTTCCCGGCTGTTATTTACACCGCACAAATCCTAATGACGTTGCACGTGTTGAGGACAGAACTTTCATCTGCTCTAAGACAAAGGACAATGCAGGCCCCACAAATAACTGGTGTGACCCTCAGGAAATGTATGAAAAGCTTTACAAAATAGCAAAAGGCAGCTATAAGGGCAGAACAATGTATGTTATCCCTTATTCAATGGGCCCTATCGGTTCACCTATTGCTAAGGTTGGTATTGAGGTTACAGATTCTGTTTATGTTGTTCTCAATATGCTTATTATGACCCGTGTTAGCCCCAAGGTTCTCGAAGTTTTGGGTGACAGTGATGACTGGGTACGCGGTCTCCATTCACGTTGTGGTATTGTCCCTGAAAATCGTTACATCTGCCACTTCCCTGAGGATAACACAATTATCTCTGTAAACTCAGGCTACGGCGGAAACGTACTTCTCGGTAAAAAGTGCTTCGCTCTTCGTATCGCTTCTTACCAGGGTTGGAAAGAAGGCTGGATGGCAGAGCATATGCTCATCTTAGGTCTTGAGAATCCCGAAGGCGAAGTTAAGTATATCGCTGCTGCATTCCCCTCTGCTTGCGGTAAGACCAACCTCGCAATGCTTATTCCTCCGGAGTATCTCCGTAAGAAGGGCTACAAGATCTGGACAGTTGGTGACGACATCGCTTGGATGAAGATAGGTCCTGATGGCAGACTTTATGCTATCAACCCCGAAAACGGCTTCTTCGGTGTTGCTCCCGGTACCAATGAACATTCTAACTTCAATGCTCTTGAGAGCACAAAGAAGAACACAATCTTCACCAATGTTGCTTTAAATCTTGATACAAATACTGTTTGGTGGGAAGGTCTTGATAAGAATCCTCCCGAGAATGCTCTCGAATGGAAGGGTAACGAATGGAATCCTTCAATGTTCGTTAAGGCTGATAAGTCAACCTATGCGGCTCACCCCAACTCAAGATTTACAGCTCCTGCTGAAAATTGCCCCTGCATTTCTGATGAATTCAACAAGGGCGCAGGCGTTCCGATTTCTGCTATCGTATTCGGCGGCCGTCGTGCTAAGTGCGCTCCGCTCGTATATCAATCAAAGGATTGGGTTAACGGTGTATTCGTAGGTTCTGCAATGGCTTCTGAAACCACAGCTGCAGCTGCAGGTGCAGTAGGTGTTGTTCGTCGTGATCCTATGGCTATGCTTCCTTTCTGCGGTTACCACATGGGTGACTATTTCCGTCATTGGCTCGATATGGGCGAAAAGCTTGGCGACAAGGCTCCCAAGATTTTCAATGTAAACTGGTTCCGTACCGATGATGAAGGCAACTTCGTATGGCCCGGATTTGGTGACAATATGCGTGTTCTCAACTGGATTATTGACCGTTGCGAGGGCAAGGCAGATGCTACTGAAACTGCTATCGGTTATGTTCCGAAGCCTGAAGATATTGACCTTACAGACTTGGATATGGATATCGAAGTTCTCAAGTCTATCCTTGCAGTTGATAAGGATATCTGGACTAATGAGGCTGCTGAAATCGAAGAGCACTACAAGAAGTTTGGTGACAGACTCCCCGAAGAGCTTCGCGGTCAGCTTGAAAATCTTAAAGCAAACCTCGCTAAAATGTAATTTATAGCTTTTAAGATTAAATTTATATAAAATTCACAGCGGTAGATGCGTTTCTCGCATCTACCGCTGTTTGTATAATGATTATTGGCTCTATGTTGCAAAAAACGTCTTAAAACGTTTTTTGCAACTTCGACATTCACATAGTCGTTATAATTGCAGATATATAACTATTTGTATTTTGCTGAAAAGGTTTATTATCTTTTGTTTTTTCTGTATGCAAGTGGTCTCAAACCGCATTTTTTTTGAAACAGATTAGAAAAATAATGAATATCGCTATATCCTACCTTTTCGGCGATTTCACCGACCGATATTTGACTGTTTAACAGCAAATTTTTTGCAATCTGTATTTTTTGCTCAAGTTGATATGCATAAGGGGTTGTGTTGAATTCGCGTAAAAATAACTTTTGGCAGTAATCCTTAGAACGAAATATCAACTTTGATAATTCTTCTGAAGCTACAATTCTATTCGTATTTGAATCAAGATGATTTTTAAGTATAATTGCTTCACTGCTATACCGGTTTTCTTTAACTACCATCGAAAGACGTGATAATATCTCAACAAAAATACCCTGCAGGGCTGATTGCATTTCATTGTCGTTAATATTTGAATGAATTATATCCGAAATCCTTAAAAACAAAGGCTTTAAGCCGTCGCCCTGAAAAAAATATTTTGAACTTAAACTATATCCCAATCTTAAATGCTCACACATACTGCCATTAACATTTAAAAATATTTTTTCAAAAGGATTATCAGAGTCGGCATAATAATATTGATTCATTCCTTGTGGTAAAAAATAAATCATATCAGAGCATACGTGGTGGGGGTTTCCGTCTATTACCACATATCCATCTCCCTCTGTTATGTATTCAAGAACCATAACATCCGAGTTGTTACGGGTGATTGTGTAATTAGAATCGGGAAAAGTTACGCCGGCAAGTTCAATATAAAGAGGCGTTTCTTTATCAAAGCAGGCAAAGGATTTTAAATATTCTTTCAAATTGTTTTCCTCACTTTTTGAATTAAAATACCCATTTAATTTTATATTATGACTTATTATAATATAATTAATCAAATATTTCAAGGAGGAATCGCTATGAAAATGCGTCCACCCGCAACCCCTATTATAAATATTGACCCTTATTTGTCTGTTTGGACTGAAAATTCAGTGCTTGAAAACACCGTTCATTGGACAGGCAAACCAAACAGCATTTCGGGAACAGTTACCGTTGACGGTAAGCCTTATCACTTTTTAGGTCTTAATGCATCGGAGATTCCCGCAATGACCATCCAAAATATGGACATTGATGCCTTTTCTACAATAATTACATATACAAACGATGCTATCCGCCTTACAATACACCTCACATCTCCTATGCTTGTTGAGGATTTATATTATTCTTCACGCCCTGTAGCATACTGCAAAGCTTCATTTGAGAGTATAGACGGCAAAGAGCATACCGTTTCTGTAAGCTTTAGCGTTAGTGAAGAATTGGTAATGAATTTAAAGGGTGACGATAAGGTTGTAACCGAGGTTGTAAACATCCCGAATGTTACCGCAATTAAAATGGGTCGCAAAGAACAGAAGTTACTTTGGCGCGACGGTGACGATATTCGTATTGATTGGGGTTATTTCTACCTTGGTGTTAAGGGCGAGGGTGAGGTTAAACCCACCGAGCTTTCTGATATGTCTGCAATAAATGTCAGCGCCGCTCTTGAAAACAAAGCCTTGTTCCTATTTGGTTATGATGATATAGACAGTATTCAGTATTTCGGTGAAAATCTGAAGGCATACTGGAAAAAGGACGGCAAAACAATAGAGGAAGCTATCGCCGAGGCGGCTGAAGATTATGCACCTTTGCTCGCTCGTTGTAATGCTTTCTCCGAAAAAATTAAAACCGATGCTATTCAAAAGGGTAACGAAAAATATGCTGAGCTTTTGATGTTAGCTTTAAGACAGGTTATGGCGGCTCACAAGCTTGTTGTTGATAAAGAGGGCAACAATCTTTACATTTCAAAGGAATGTAATTCTAACGGCTGTGCCGCTACGGTTGATGTTACATATCCTTCTTCACCCCTTTATTTACTCTATAACGTTGAGCTTCTTAAAGGTATGCTTCGCCCTGTAATGAGATATGCCGCTACAGAAGAATGGTGTTATGATTTTGCACCTCACGATGCAGGAAGATATCCCCTTGTAAACGGTCAGGTGTACGGAACAGACCGTAATCCCGATGGTACAGTTGTTTTTCACGATGAATGGCATATGCCGGTTGAAGAATGCGGAAATATGATAGTTCTCTTTGCTGCTATCAGCGATATTGACGGTAACGCAGATTTTGTAAAGCCTTATATGGATACCGTAAAGCAGTGGAGCAAATATCTTATTAAATTCGGAGCCGACCCTGAACATCAGCTTTGCACAGATGATTTTGCTGGTCACTTGGCGCATAATGTGAATTTAAGCATAAAGGCAATTATGGGTATTACAGGCTATAGCAGAATTTTGAATTATTTGGGTGAAACCGAAGAAGCACAAAAAATGCTTGAAACCGCCAAGGATTATGCTAAACAGTTGGTTGAAAATGCCGCGAATTCTGATGGTAGCTTTAGATTGGCTTACGATAAGCCCGAAACCTTCTCGCTTAAATATAACTCTGTTTGGGATAAAATTTGGGGTACAAACCTTTTCCCGAAAGAGTTTTACGAGGGTGAAATTACCCGTTATAAGAAAGAGCTTTTGCCTTACGGTGTTCCGCTTGATTCTCGTGAGAAATACACTAAATCAGATTGGCTTGTTTGGGCGGCATCACTTGCTGAAGAAAAGCAAGATTTCTGCCTTTTGGTTGATTCGCTTTGGGAAGCTTACAACACAATGGAAACCCGTGTTGCTATGACCGATTGGTATTACTGCACCACCGCTAATATGCGCGAATTCCGCCACAGAACAGTTCAAGGAGGACTTTTCATAAAACTTATGTTTTAATGTGAGTCTTAAGATAAATTAATAGTTTGTCGGTGATTACATTATTTGCACAAACATCGGCTCCCTTTTCAGGGGGCCGATGTTTTTTGTTTTAATTTAGCCAAACAAAACATAATATATTGCATAACGATATGCAGGCAATTTTTACTGTATTTTCACCTTGAAACTTAAGTTTTACCCACCAAAGAATCGTATTCTCGAGCAATAAAAGCCCAGGTCACAGGTCCCACGGCTCCCGTTACATCAAGCCCGAAAAGGCGTTGAAATTCGCTTACTGCCGTTTCGGTCAGGTCGCCAAAATAACCCGTAACCGAAACTTTTGGTATTTCGGTTAGATTATCCGAAATCCGCGAGAGATAGGTTTGCAAATCTGAAACAGATTCGTTTCTGAGTCCCTTTGTTAAAAAATAACCGGGGTAAAGTTTTGCGTTTTGTCCCGAATATCCAGGTGGGAGTGACGCTACCGTTTCGGTGTAAATGCGGGTGATAGTGTTCCAAGTGTCATTATCCACTATTCCTGTAACATCAAGCCCGTAAAACTTTTGAAATCGTTCAACTGCATCAATTGTGGCGGAATCAAAAATCGAGGTGCGCGGAACGGGAGCCAGAGCACCGTTGAAATAGGCAATTATACTCAAATAGTATTGAATTGTGCGGACAGAAATTCCGCTGTCGCCCTCTTTAACTGCGGTTGCAAACGGAACAGAAGCCTCTGCAATAGTTACCCCTTCTGACGCCAATTCCGAAAGACCCTTAACTCCTGCATAATACCTTTTTATTGTGTACCAAGTGGATTTATCCACCTCTCCGGTTTGAGGAAGGTTGAAAATTTCTTGAAATTTAAGCACCGCATCGCGCGTGTCCAATCCGAAAATTCCGTTTGCATTTGCAATTTTCGGTATTGCGGGGTAATTCTGCGAAATGCGGTTGAGTTCGGTTTGAATAATCTGCACATTGTTTCCCGCAGAGCCTACTGTAAGCGGCACACCGGGGTAGGATTCATCTGTAAATCCTACAGGTGCATTTTCCACGATTCTAATGTCATCGCCGTAATAATTTTGCAGAATACTAAAAGGGGTTAATCCTTGCTCGGCCAATGACACGGTTCCCCATTGAGAAAGTCCATCGCATTGTGAGGTTGTGCCGTTGCAGAATGCGGCGAAAAGAGGTTGGATACTGCCTTCGCGCACCAAATAATCGTTAAAAATATCATCTACTATGTATCCTATGTTTTCAAAAACCTCTCGGTCGGGAACAAAGGCCTGGTCGAACTGAGTGGTATTTGTAATATCAAAATCATATCCTCGTGTTCGGTAGTATTCGGTATAAACACGGTTAAGCGCATAGGATATTATTGCATAAATATTAGCCCTTAAAGCGTTTTCAGGCCAGGTTGGATAAATTTCGCTTGAAGCCACATTTTTAACATAATCTATAAACGGTACAGTTACATTTTTCGCACTCGAATCGGGCGAACCTAAATGCACCGTTATAAATTCGGGAATTATGGGTGTTAATACTTCGGGCATAGTTTTTCCTCCTTACAAATCATATCGTTGCGCTTCATCAAAAATCTGAACATCCATATTTGCCCCTGCGGTTTCTTTTAACATTAAATTGGAACTTTGAATAGATGTAACACCGCTGAAAACCGGTATATTAAGGTGGATGTTATCAATGTACCCGTCGGCTTCAACCATCATATTA
>JAZTXU010000243.1:0-1723 GCA_045636565.1 Acutalibacteraceae bacterium | reverse complement strand
GATGTGTATTTCGTTTTGCCGCGTTCAAGTGAGTTTATACCTGCTTTTCTAATCTGCCATGGGGTTTGAAAATCAGGCTCACCAACCCCCAACGAAATTACACCCTCCATAGTATTCGCAATGTCAAAAAATCGACGTATACCCGAAGGTTTCATTGAGGTGACCGTGGGGTTTAAAACCTTGGAATAATCTATCATACAAAGAGTTGCCCCCTGTCATCTTCATCAGCGCTAACAAGTTCAACATCCATTTCCTTGTATCTTCTCATAACAAAGTGAGTGGTGGTTGAGGTTACAGAGTCTATAGTTGAAAGCTCTTTAGCCACAAACCATGCGATATCCTGTAAGGTTTTACCTTTAACCACAACATTAAGGTCATAAACACCTGACATTAAATATACAGATTCAACCTCTCTGTAAGCCATAATTTTTTTTGCAACTTCTTCAAATCCAAGACCTGCTTTAGGCACAACATTAAGCTCTATAATAGCTGATACATAAGCACCATCGAGCTTGTCCCAGTCAACAACAGCCTTATATCCGCGGAGTAAACCGTCATTCTCAAGTTCTTTGATAGCGGTTTCCACCTCATCGGTTGTGGTATCAAGCATAGTTGCTATTTCCTCTGCGGAATAACGCGCATTTCTAGCTAATAATTTTAAAATTTCGTATTTCATAATATTTTCTCCTTTAAATGTGATATTCCGTAAAATTATAACTTACGGTTAGGATTAGTTGAATTTTTTAATAAAGTGCTTTATTGCCACACAACAAGGAACTGCAATAATAGAAGCGGCAACAACTTCTATTGAACCATTTAGGGCGACTACGGTAAGATAAATGTTTTTAAGAGTACCAACTAAATCAATTATGCCGCTACCGCCGAATAAATTAATGGCAAACAAAACTAAAACTGTATTTGTAAAAGTGCCACAAATGGCAGCAAACAATATTGGCATAGTTTCCTTGGTTTTATTGGAGTAAAATAAAAATGCAAAGAAAATAAACACAATCACTGCAACTATAATTGAAATGGCTAACGATTCTGAAATGTTGTGGCACAAAAGTCCAGCGAGGGTAGCAATTGCAAGATTGGTCAAACTTTTAAGAGTTACTGTAAAAACTTTATTTTTAGTGGATTTTACAGCTAACCTATAAAAGGCAACGGTAGCTATACCAACAAGGATTCGCGGAATTACCGAAATCATAGGATTAAGGAAGATTGCGGCATCAGCTGTTCCGTTACTTATAGCATACAACAGACAAGATACACCCCAAACGGTGCCTAAAATAGCACCTGAAATGTATGTGTTGGTAGAAATTACACCGATAATTACAATGATGTGTATTGTGGTTATACTAAGCATACCTGGTATCGTGATATAACCTATATACGGTGTAAAGGTCATTGCAAAAATTATTGCGCTAAACATAGCTAGCAAAGAAATTTTTGCGATTTGGGCTTTCTTTAGTGTTTTTGATTTTGACATAAAATTACCTCCGATACTGTCCACAAAGGGTACAGTTCATAATAATATATGCAATCCGCAAAGGCGGTTATTGCTGAAATGTTATTTAATTGTTTTTTTCGTATATAGCTCTGAGACCTTCTAAAAGAAGATTCTCATCATAAATAATATTTGTTTTACAGTGCTCAATAATTTGCTTTGATAGACCGCCGGTAGCAACTACTGTTGGTTTTTCGCCAAGCTCGTCCTCAATTC
>JAZTXU010000242.1:0-12283 GCA_045636565.1 Acutalibacteraceae bacterium | reverse complement strand
AATTTTTCACATATTTCTCGGTTTGTTTTTCCTTGCTCTCGCAATGCAAATATTTCGCTTTCATATTCCTTTATATTTCTATATTCTCTTGGCATAAAAAATCCCCCTATGGTAGTTATTTCAATTCTACCATAGGGGACTTTTTTTTTCTATTGTCCGTTTTTACTGGACTTGTTCATTTACTGCCACACGCTTTTGTCTGTACTGAAAGCGAATATACCGAATGTATGTTATCATATATGATAACACAATGTGTTTTTCACAAGTTGCCGTTTTAGCACACGCTTCATGTCTATCTGAAATATTTACCATATACTTCGTTAATGGTTTCAATGTATACTATAAAGGATGGGTGGTCGTAGTTGTTACTTGTTAGATACTGATTCTTTTTCTTCAAGTAACGTTCTCGAACTTCAAGCCATAAACCGTTTTCTTTTATTGCTTTTACTTTTTTACTTAAACCTTTTGAATCACGAGATAAATTCCATATCCACTGATGCGTTTCCATAAAACTTGTTTTCATATGTTTTAAGCGATGCCAACCATACTGGTCTTCGCGAATAATAGCAAGATCGATACTAAACTCAGTATGATTTCCTTTGGTAAAATAACGACGCTCTGTTGTTAAAGCAGACGTTGAATCGCTGCAGTCGCTCCAACCGTTATTATCTAAGACAATGTTAAATTGTTTCCTGATATATTCCTTAATGTTGCGACCATTATTGATATCAATGCCACGGCATTTAAGGATGCACAAATTATAGTCGAGGTCTATCGGTTCATTTGCGTTTTGAGTTATGAGGTTTTTTGCACCGCTGCCAACCAAGTGAATATCGACCTGCATAACCGAGTCATTATTGATTTGTTGCTTGAGTTGATTCATAATGTCTGAACAAAGATTTTTCATTCTTCCTAAAAACTCTTTGTCCTCAATGTAATGATACATAAAATTTTCTCCTTCTTTGCCCATACCAACCCATTTAACATCGTGGTTAAATCGTTATAGTATAATCAATAGGGGACCAATAGTCAAGAACTTTTTTAATATTATAGCAAAAAACTGGCGTATGGTCTACCTTTCACATCTACCTACCCATAGCAGCACCCATAAATAAAGTCTCAAAAACCGCATAAACAAAGGGAAAAATAAATTTCAAAAAATTTATGGTGTTCTCTTGACATTTTCCCCTGCTGCTGCCTCTACCATAAAGCACTTTTTAGAGGACACGAATACCGCTCCATCGGATTACGATCTGATTTTTACGGGAGATTTAGGGTTTATCGGAACACAGTGTCTTTACGAACTCTGCGAAAAAGAAGGTATTGACATTCGATGCCGTCACACCGATTGCGGCAACATTATTTTTGACCGCGAAAAACAGGATGTCCACGGCGGTGGTTCGGGGTGCGGTTGCAGTGCCTCTGTTCTTTGCTCTTATGTTATGCATCGAATGGAAAAAGGCGAACTAAATAATATTTTGTTTTTGTCCACGGGTGCGCTTATGTCGCCAACATCTTCTTTTCAGGGTGAAAGCATCCCCGGAATTGCTCATTTGATTAATATTAAAATATAAAGAAATCTATGCAAAAAGGAAGCGATTCTACCGAATCACTTCCTTTTAAAATTACACAGGTTTACTGAACTTTTTCCTCTTCTTCTTGGCGATATTCATTGTCATCCCAGTTATACACATATTCACCGCGGTCAATGCTATAACCGTTCCGGTCTATGTATTCATATTCGCCGGAATCGTAATTTAAGCACCATTTAAACATAATCAGAAATCCCCCAGATGTTCTTTTATATTCTTGATTTTGAGATATGACACATTCAGTTCTTCTGCAAGATGTTTTAAAGCGGGAGAAATGGGCTTTTGGGTCACATGGGGCACATTGGTGATTATACCGTCTATTCTTTTTTGTGATGTCAGATTAACGTAAAATGCTTTGAACATAATGATATTACCATTATCAAAAAATTCCAAATCTTCTTCACAATCTGTGAGCCATCTTTCTTTCATATCATCGGCAGAATATTGTTCACTGTTTTTAGAGGCCAATATTGATTCACAAAGTTTTTCGTAAGTTTTATGGTTATAATTTAATGCTTTTTTTAATGCGGTTTCCGCGAACGGAGAATTTATGGTAATAAGTTGGTCCAGAAGTTTGGATATATGTGGGAACAAAAAAGTGTGTTTTCGTTCAATTCCGTCTTTATATTTTATAAAATCCTTGATTTCAAATGAATCGGTGAAATAATCAAGAATAAATTCGTTTGATTCGGCGATGTGTTTTACCATTCTTTCGTTATAACAACTATCAAAATCGGGGTGTTGACCTGAATGATAGTTCGCATTGAAATAAAGTTGCGGAATTTCCCTTGCTCTTAACTTGTTCAGCATATCAAGGTCATTATTATCGCAGGCAAGGGGGATAAGATTTATACGGAGTTGGTCATTTGTTGATAATTCTCCTTCTAAACCATAATCTATAGAACCAATATCCCTTCTTTTAATAGAGGTTTTAGCACCAAAAGTTGCCTTATAATCTCTGTTATTACCGCTATCGAAGGTGATATATTCCTTGTCCATAAGATATTTAAGGAACTCATAATTTCCAAATTCCAATGCGTAGTCCAGCACGGTTTTGTTATACTCATCGCAATTAGAAATAAGATTGTTGGGGTGATTTATGTATTTTTCCCATTCGTTTGGATTTTTTGAATAGGCAATAGAATAATTGGTTACTCGATTCATTCGCGGACCTGAAAAATCTCCGGCGCTTAAAATTTGCTCACAGGACACTTCTAACAGTTCGCAGAAATAGGGCAAATCATATGTTTGAATGGCTTTATTGCCATTGGAAATCTGCATTAAACGATTAGACATATTGGTAACGGAGATTTCGTTTGTTGGTTCTTCACCTGCAAGTTGTATATAAGCGCGACAAAATTCCCTTCTTGATTTGTATTTTTGTTTGATAATATTATCAAGATATTTTCCGATTTTATCATTGTTCTTTTCGATTTTAAACATATTTTATACCGCCTTTCTTTTGTTGAGCCAATTATACGTCACCGAAACGAAAATTTATATATTAATTTTGTATATGCAAAAAATTGCGATTCGGTTTGCTTTTGGTTTTTGTATGCTTTTGGAATATATTTTTATCATAAAACGTTATGTTTTAAAAGTCAACAGATGATTTTAAACTATAAACGGTTTTTGAATTTTTTGCATACAAAGACGTGTTTATGGCTGTTGATACATTGGCATATAATAAAAACGCAAAAATCATAACTATGACTTTTGCGTTTTTAATTTGTTATTTTAAATCGTTTTATTCAACACATCAACTGTGCCGTCAAAAACTATATTCAATGTGCCGTTTTTTACGGTTATATCCGACTCTTTGCCGATAAATTCATTACTCACTCCAATCGGGAAATCGGATGTGATTTCTGCATTTTCAAGTTCATAAAGAAATCCTTTGACTGTAACTCCCGAAGCCTTTGTATCTGCTGAAAACAGTGAAATATTGCCCGTGGCTTTTGCGCTGAAACTTATTGAGGAATTTTTTATTGAGGTTATGGTGTAATCGTCTCCACAAATAAACCCGATACCGCCGTTGCTTGCTATATAGTTCAGTGTTTGGATATTTGCAAGTGTATGGTCAAGCCGTTTCCCCAAACAACCATACAGCACAAACCGGTTGAATCCGCGCTCAAAGCCTGTTTTTACGGCGAGCATTGTATCGGTATCGTCCTTTTTTACGGGGTGCTTAATAATTTCGGTGCATTCGGGAACAAAACCTAAAGAATCGAAATCGCCTAAAACAATATCCGGAGTTATTTTCAAATTTAAAAGATGATTGAATCCTGCGTCGGCAGCGATGACAATATCACCTTTTTCTTTTTTGAATTTTTTTGGCAAACCTTCTGCCGCAGAAAAAATATAACAAACAGCCAAAACATACACCTCCCGAATATCTTTTAAATTATTTTATAGGAAAGTTTATGTTAAGTCAATAGTTGCGGAATAAAAAACTTGAATTAATTGCTGAGGTATAGTATAATCAAATTAATAATGTACTTAAAGGAATTTTGTTTATGAATTTTACTCCTATTGATAATAACGGCTTGGTTGACGGTTTTTGCATTATAAAGAGTATTGATCAAAAAACATCTGCCAAGGGAGATGCATATCTTGATATGATGCTTGGTGATTCCGATGGTGAAATCAACGCAAAACTCTGGCGTTATTCAAAAGAACTTCACGGTGAGTATGCGGTGAACGAACTTGTTAAAATCCGCGGTATGATTTCGCAGTATAACGGGGCTGACCAGCTTAAAATTGAAAGAATCCGCCACACTATGCCGAGTGACGGGGTTGACCCTGCCGATTTCGTTAAAACTGCAGCCGTTTCGGGCGAGGATATGTATAACGAACTTGTGAAAATTGCAGAAAACTTTTCTGATGAAGAACTTAAAACCATTGTTACCGCAATTTTAAGGGATAACCGTATGTGCCTTTTATATTGGCCTGCGGCATTTAAGCTTCATCACGCAATCAGAGGGGGACTTTTGTTCCATTCGCTTTCAATTGTTCGCTTGGCTCAGAAGGTCTGCGATGTCTACCCGTTTGTGGATAGAGAATTGTTAATTTCGGGTGCAATTTTGCACGATATTGCAAAACTCAGTGAATTTGAGGTTGCCGAAACAGGAATAGCAACAGGTTACTCTAATGAGGGCAATTTAATCGGCCACCTTGCAATGGGTGCCATGGTTATTGAAAAATATGCCGAAAAACTCGGTATCAGCCGCAAAACCGCAATGCTGCTTGAACATATGTGCTTATCTCACCACGGCGAGCCCGAATTTGGTGCAGCGGTAAGACCGATGTTTATTGAAGCAGAGTTACTCAGCGAGCTTGACCTTATGGATTCGCGTATTTTTGCAATGCGTGAAGCGGTTGAAGGGGTAAATGTTGATGATTTCTCATCAAGAATCTGGTCTATGGATAACCGCAAGCTTTTCAACCACGCAAGAAAAGATTTGAAAATTGATACAAAATTATTTTAATTTTAAAGGAGAATAAAAATGAAAATTACTAAAGATATGCTTATTGGCGATGTGCTCGATATTGACAGAGGCTGTGCAGAATATTTCTTTGAAATTGGGATGCATTGTTTAGGCTGCCCCGCTTCAAGAGGCGAAAGCATTGAGCAGGCTTGCATGGTTCACGGAACTGACTGTGACGCTCTTGTTGAAAAATTAAACAAATATTTTGAAAACAAATAATGCTTAGTGTAAGGCTATCCGCCATTGCGGATTATGTAAAAAAAGGTGCCTTTGTTTGTGACGTTGGAACTGACCACGGCTATCTTGCAGTTCATTTGATGAAAAGCGGGGTGGCAAAACGAGTTATTGCGACAGATATTAACGCGAAACCTCTTGCCAACGCACAGAAAAACATTGAAAAATCGGAAGTTTCGGGAATCGAACTTCGCCTTTGTGACGGACTCGGCGGTGTAAACCGCGGCGAGGCCGATACCGTTATTATAGCGGGTATGGGCGGAGAGGTTATTTCGGGCATTTTAGAGCGCGGTGCAAACATTGTGCGTGAAAAGAATATCACTCTTATTCTTCAACCTACCACCTCACCCGAATTTTTGCGCCGATATCTTTGTGAAAACGGTTTTTCAATAAAAGAAGAAAAGGCGGTTTTTGAAAATTCAAAGCTTTATTCTGTTATGCTTGTAAGCTTTTCGGGCGAAAAATGTGAGCGCGAAGAAAGTTATTATTTTGTTGGAGAATTAAACACAGACGATGAAACAAGCATTAAATATATAGAAAAACAACTTGCCAGAAACTTAAATTGTATGCAAAGTCTTGAAAAAATACCCTCAAAAACCGAAGAATATGAATATTATAAATCTGTGGTTGCGGGTATTAAGAAGACTTTAAAAAAATAATAATTTAAAATTTCCAATATAGGAGCGTTAATTATGATAGCAAACAAATTGAATGACAATGTAAGGCTTAAACACAACACGATTATTGACAAATCTGTGGAATTTGTTGTTAATGAACAACTTTACGATGAAGATTTGTGGGACAGACTTGTTAATCAGTTCAAGTTAAGACACGATGTTGAAGATAACGGCTGGCGCGGTGAGTTCTGGGGCAAGTTAATGCGCGGCGGTGTTTTTGTTTACAGATATACTCGCGACGAAAAACTTTACAAAATTCTTGAAAATGCAGTTGAAGGCTTGCTTAAAACTCAGGATGAGCTTGGCAGAATTGCTACATACACTACCGACTATGAGTTTATCGCTTGGGACTTGTGGTGCAGAAAGTATGTTATGTTAGGTCTTGAATACTTCTATGATATTTGTAAATGTGAAGAATTAAAGAAAAATATTGTTACCGCTCTTATGAAGCACGCCGATTATATTATCGACCATATCGGCGAGGGTAAAATCGAAATAAACGAATTACCAAAGAACTACCTCCATGGTCTTAACTCAAGCTCAATTTTAGAGCCTTATGTAATGCTTTATAACCTCTCGGGCGAGAAGAGATATCTCGATTTTGCGGAATATATCATCGCTCGCGGCGGCAGCACAGTTATTGATATTTTTGAAACTGCTTATGAGAACAAAATTTTCCCTTATGATTACCCTGTCAGAAAAGCATATGAAATGATGTCCTGCTTTGAGGGCTTGCTTGAATATTACAAGGTTACCGGCAAGGAAAAATATTTAACCTCAGTTGAAAATTTTGTTGAGCAGATTGCTAAATCCGAAATCACTATTGTTGGTTCTGCGGGTTGCGATGGCGAGTTCTTCAACAATTCAAGCAAAAAGCAGATTCACAAAAACGACCATGAATCCGAGCAGGAAACCTGCGTTACCGTTACTTGGATGAAGCTTTGCTATAAGCTTTTACTCCTCACAGGTAAGGCAAAATATGCCGATTATATTGAGCAGTCAATGTATAATGCAATGATTGGTGCTATTAACACCGATTTCAGCAATGCTAACTGCGGTATGGTGTTTGACAGTTACAGTCCCTTGGTAAGAGAAAAGCGCGGCCAAGGTATGGGCGGTATCAAAACCCTTAACTGGATTCACGTTTTCGGTTGTTGTGTTGCTATCGGTGCGGCAGGTGTTGGTATTTCAGCACTTTTACCCGTTTTGAAGGGCGCAGATGAGGTTATTTTCAATACTTACTTGGGCGGCGATGTTGAGTGTGACTTGGAAAACGGTAAAACCTTTAAAGCCACAGTTGACACTGCTTATCCTTATGACGGTAACATTAAAATTTCTGTAACCGATGCCGATAATTGCACAGTTAAAATTCGAATTCCCGAATTTGCAGAAAATGCAAAACTTTCTCTTAACGGCAAGGATGTTGAAACTGCAATCGGTTACAATATACTTACAGTAAACGCAGGCGATGAAATTGCTTTGATTTTAGACTGTGAACCTAAACTCGTTTCTTCAAAGGGCTTTGATGCTGATTCGGAAGAGAAGTTTGTATTCCGTGCAGGCCCTGTTGTTCTGGCTTCTGATAAGCGCCTTTCAGATATTCCCGAAAAACTTTGTACAGAAGGAATTAAGATTGAGAAGGCAGAGGTTGGCATTGTTTCCAACACCGCTTACAAGGTAACAACCAAAGATTCAGAATTTTTACTTGTTGACTATGCTTCAGCAGGTAAAACATGGAAAAAGGATTCCGAACTCTGCGTTTGGTTTTAAATGAAATTTATCTGTCGAAACGCCGAAAGGCGTTTCGACATTATATTCTTATTAAACAGGTGAAAAAATGGCTTTTGACGGTGGTTTTCTTTACAAATTGGTTGACGAGCTCAAAAGCGCGGTTGACTGTCATATAGATAAAATTTACCAGCCTTCCCGTGATGAGTTGGTCTTTTTGTTGCGTAAAAAAGGCTTTGTGAAACGACTTTATATAACCGTAAAACCGGGCGGAGCAAGACTTCATTTTACCGAAAACAAATACGAAAATCCCGCAACACCTCCTAATTTCTGTATGCTTTTGAGGAAATATCTTTCCTCTGCAAAACTTATAAACATTACTCAACCAAGGTTTGAACGAGTGGCGGAACTTCACTTTTCCTCTTCAAACGAAATGGGTGATAATGTGAGCTTAAGGCTTGTTTGCGAGCTTATTGGCAATCAGGCAAATGTGATTTTGGTAAACGGTGAGGGTAAAATTTTAGATGCTCTTCGCCACAGCGATGTTGAAACTGCCAAAAGGTTTATTTTACCGGGAGCGGTTTATGAATATCCCGAAGCCTTGAAAAAGACAGACCCCTTACAATTTGATGACGATGTTTTTGCCGAAATAGGCAAAGCAGAAGGTGAATTGCAGAAGAAACTTCTTTCCGTTTTTGACGGTTTTTCACCTCTTATCTGCCGTGAAATACAGTTTGTGGCAGAAGGTTTAATGGCGGGCGGAAAATCGGCGGAAGAATCACTTAAAACCGCTTTTTATGAGGTTTTAAGACCGCTTAAAAGCGCCCCTTTACCAACTGTTGTTTACAAAGAAAATGGCTCACCTCTTGAATTTTCTTATACCGATATCAATCAATATGGCAGTTTCCCTAAAAAACATTTTGAGGAATTGTCCACATTGCTTGATGCCTATTATTCCGAACGGGATACGGTATCGAGAATACATTCTGCCGCGCATGATGTTATAAAATTAGTGACTAATCTTAAGGCTCGCACAGAAAAGAAACTGGCGCTCAGACTTGAAGAACTCAAAGCCTGCGAAAACCGCGAAACGCTCAGAATTTACGGCGAACTTTTAAAGGCAAATCTTTACAACCTTAAAAACGGCGCCTCTTTTGCCGAGGTGCAAAATTATTATGATGAGAATTTGGCTGTTATAAGGATTCCGCTTGACAAAGCGCTTTCCCCCGCAAAAAACGCCGAAAAATATTTTAAAGACTATAAAAAGACATATACTGCCGAGCAAACACTCACAAAACTTACCGAAAATGACCGTGAGGAACTTTTATATTTTGATTCGGTGCTTGATAGTATTTCGCGAAGCAAAACCCTTTCGGAATTAAACGAAATCAGAACGGAATTGGCGGAATCGGGTTATATACGGCAGGCACATACCTCTAAAAAAGCGAAGGTTGTGCAATCTGCATTTAAAGAATATACCTCAAAAGAGGGTTTTCGCATACTTGTGGGTAAAAACAACACCCAGAATGATAATATAACAACAAAACTTGCCGCCAAAAATGATTTATGGTTCCATGTAAAAAACATTCCCGGCTCCCATGTGGTTGTGTTCTGCGGAGGGGCAGATGTCAGCGATGAAACCATTCTTTATGCCGCCACCCTTGCCGCAAAAAATTCAAAGGCGGCAAACTCCGCACAGGTGCCGGTTGATTACACTGAAATTAAAAATGTAAAAAAACCATCGGGCGCCAAGCCCGGTATGGTTATATATACCACCAACAAAACCGTTTTTGTTAATCCGGAAGACTAAATTTGAGGTTTAAACTATGGATATTGGAATTTCCACCGCCTGCTATTATCCCCTTGAGACCGAACTTTCCTTGGAAGAAGTTGGAAAATCGGGTGCTCGGGTTACTGAAGTTTTCTTCAACGCAGAAAGCGAACTTAAAGACAGTTTTATTGACATTCTGCTTGACATCAAAGAAGAATACGGCTTAAAAATCGCTTCTATACATCCCACAATGTCACTTGCCGAGTCTTTTATGATTTTTTCAGCTTATGAGAGAAGATTTTACGAAGCATTAGACCAATATTCCCGTTATTCCGAAATTGCCGCCCGTTTAGGTGCAAAATATATTATTATGCACGGCGGAAAGCCAAACGGAATTTTAAATGATGAGGAATATTGCGAAAGATATATGGCGTTAAAGCGAGCAACTCTTAAAAACGGGGTTACCGTTTTGCAGGAAAATGTTGCTAAATTCCGTTCGGGTGATATTGAGTTTTTGCGCTCTATGAAAGAAATTTTGGGAAAAGATGCAGAATTTTGCTTTGATATCAAGCAGTCTGTTCGTTGCGGGCTTGAGCCTTTTTCCGTGATAGATGAATTTTGGGATAATATTAAGCATTTTCATATCAGTGACCATTCGATAGCAAGTGATTGTCAGCTGCCGTTAAACGGAGGTTTCAACTTTGAGAATTTCTTTAAAATTCTCAAAACCCGTGCATTTAAGGGCGATTGTGTTATTGAAGTTTATAACAATGCCTATAAAAAATTCGATGAATTGGCAGTTTCTTGCGAAAATCTTAAAAAAATATAAAATATGCTATAAAATTATTAATTTAGCAATTAATTTCTTGCATAATTTCAAAACTTATGATATAATACAACGTGATTCTATGATTTAATAGGATTAGTATATATTTTTGACTAAAGGATGTGCGTGTTTTGAGAGGAATTACATTATTTTCTCTTTTCAATTTAGCGCTTAAACATATATTTGTTTTAATACTTTCGGCAATAATTTGTGCTGCAGGTGCATTTGCTTATTGTGAATTTGTGGCAACTCCGCGGTATGCTGCTACCGGCTCTTTGCTTATAACAAACGGTGCGGTTGATATTGGTATTGAAATTGATGAGAATGGCGATGCCACAAGGCTTGAAAACTCTGACGTGGTTGCATCCATAAACTTTATGGAAACCGCAAATGATATGCTTGAGCAGGTGGGAATTTACAAGCAATTGGCTCAAAAACTTGATAATAAGTTTTCTTACAGTCAGCTTAAAAGTATGGTAACGATTGAACACAGAGGTGAGCGTTCGCTATATCTTGATGTTACATTTACCGCAACTTCACCTGTGGTGGCAAAAAATCTTGTAAATGAATTTATGGCGCTCACTCCAAATTATTTCAAATCACAGGTAAACAGTGTTGCTATTTCTTATTTTGATGTTGACTCTGCGGCTAAAGTTTATCCCAACACTGCTGTAACAATAATTTTATTTGCAATACTTGGTGCGGTGGCAGTATATGGTTTGCTTTTAATTGCATTCTTATTTAACACTGCTATTGTTCATGAAGATGATTTTAAGGACCGATTTGATATTCCTGTTATCGGTACTATTCCTGACTTTGCAACCGCAAAATCCAAGAAATATAGTAAATACTATAATAAATACGGTAACTATTACAATTATTATGAAAATTACGGAGGTAGCAATTAAAAATGGCAGAAAAAACCTATGAAAATGCTTCCGTAGAAGAATCTGTTAAAGGAAAAAAGAAAAATAAACAAGCTCCGGAAAAAGTTTTGAATCCTGATAATCCTAATGCAACACCTTTTTCTGTTGTTGAGGCTTACAAAAACATTCGCGTGCAGTTAACCTCAATGCTTGAAAAATTCAGTGGAAAAACCATTGCTATTTCAAGTCCTAACGCATCGGAAGGTAAGTCTACCACTGCTGTTAATATAGCAATCACACTTTCACAGCTTAATAAAAAGGTTATCATTGTGGATGCCGATATCCGCCGAGGTACCGTTCATCAGAAAATGAAACTTGAAAATGACCTTGGTTGCCTGGATATTCTTTTGGGTGCTGCATCTTTCAAGGAATGTGTTAAGCATTATAATGCTTCTTTGGATGTTCTCTCCTGCGGAAAACTGGTAAATAATTCTTGCGAACTTTTCGATTCGGCTGCGTTTGATGAATTATTGCTTTTCTTGGCTAAAAATTATGATTATGTTATTTTTGATACACCGCCTGTTAATCTTGTGTCAGATGCACTTGTTGTTTCTAAAAAGTGTGACGGCTTGATTTATGTTATCCGTTCACGTGTTACTACTTATGAGGCGTTCAAAAAGGCAAAATCAAATACTGATAAACTCGGAGCCAACACATTAGGTGTTATTATTAATGCTGTTGATTCGGGCGCAGGCAAATATTACAAGTACAGATATAATAAATATGGCTACCCCTATAAGCGCGGTTACTACGGATATGGATATGGTCACGGCGGTTATGGATATTACGGTAGAAGGGAAAAATAATTTAAAGTGTGGCAGTTTTTACTGTCACACTATATTTACTTAAAGGAGGGGAATTTAAATGCTATATGATATACATTCACACATTATGCCCGCTATTGATGACGGCGCACAGACCGTGGAAGAATCGCTCGAACTTTTGAAACTTATGAAAGTTCAAGGTATTGAAGGTGTAATCGCCACTCCTCATTTTTACCCTGCGGATGATAATCTTGAAGAATTTGTTGAGGCTTGTAAC
>JAZTXU010000241.1:0-6078 GCA_045636565.1 Acutalibacteraceae bacterium | reverse complement strand
AAGGATATCAAGCGCGTGTTTATGTATCACGGCGCAGAGCATAAAACCATTTTCTGTTACGAAAAGGGTCTTGAACTCACGGTTGAAAATGTCAGAAAGCAAAGCCGTTTCCATCCAAGATGCGGAACATCATTTATGATTTTGATGATACTTATAAGTGTTATCTTTTCCACAGTTATACAGATGATTTTCCCACAGGTTTACACAATAAAATGGCTGTGGGTTGTGGCTAAAATATTAATGGTGCCGCTTATTTGCGGTGTTGGTTTTGAAGTGCTTAAAATGTGCGGAAGATATGATAATTTTATTACCAAATTTATTTCCGCACCCGGTCTTTGGATGCAGAGAATCAGCACAAAAGAGCCTGAGGACGGTATGATTGAAATTGCTATTGCGGCACTCAGGGATTGCGAGCCTAAAAATCCCGATGTTGACCGTGAGATTGATAAATGCTGTGCTGAAACAGAGGAAATTTCAGAGGAAAATGTGGCAGAAGAATTGATAGAAGATATAAAGGAAAATACAGATGACAATATTTGAAGCATATAATTCAACAAAGAAAAAACTCGAAAAAGCCGGAGTTGAGGATTATGTGTTTGAAGCAAAACAGATTATCAAGCACATAACAGGTCTTTCCGCCACTCAAATTTTAACCAATTATAACCGCCCTTTAACCGAGTATCAGGAAAATAATCTTGTGGCACTTGTACATCAAAGAGAGGTAAGATACCCTCTTCAATACATATTCGGTGAATGGGATTTTTACGGCAGAGGTTATTTTGTTGGCCCCGGTGTTTTGGTGCCAAGGGCTGATACTGAAACCGTAATCGAGGCAGGTATTGAGTATTTAAAGGGGAAAGAAAGCCCACAAGTCCTTGATTTATGTGCGGGGAGCGGATGCATTGGTATAACCCTCGCAAAAGAAATCCCAACCGCCAAGGTTACAATGGTTGAAAAATTCGAAGAAGCCTTGAGATACGCGCTTAAAAATATTGAACGCAACGAAGCGTTTAATGCGGTAGCTTTGCAGGGCGATATTTTCCAAAAGTGCGGTGCGGATAATAAGTATGATTTAATAGTCAGCAATCCGCCTTATATTTCGGAAGAGGAAATGAAAATTATATCTCCCGAAACCAAGTTTGAGCCTGAAACCGCGCTTAAAGCGGAGTGTGACGGTCTCGAATTTTACAAGGCTATAACAGAAAATTATAAGGATAGCTTGAAGAATGGCGGAATGCTCTGCTTTGAGGTTGGCTTTACTCAAGCTGAAAAAGTGAGAGAAATTCTCGAAAATGCAGGATTTGAGGATATTGAAATCAAAAAAGATTTAAACGATGTTGACCGTGTTGTTTCGGGTATAAAACGCTAACGCGTTTGAGGTAAGAAGTAATAGGTAATAGTGAAGAAGTAAGGTGTCTGCGACGCTATTTATAAAATATTCAAATTACAGTTTGTAGGGATGTTTGAGAATGTTAATTGCATCGTCAGTGAGCCTTCCCCAGCGGGGAAGGTGCTGAGCGTAGCGAAGCGGATGAGGAGAACAAAGGCTTAATCTCTGCTAAATTTTCTCTCCTCATCCACCAACATTCGTTGGTCCCCCTTCTCCGCTGGAGAAGGCATATTTTTTCAATCGAACTCACCGATAAATCGTAATTTATATGTTTTATTGGCGTAAATAATTAAATACTAACTAAAAATATATTTCTCGGAGGTAAAAAATATGGCAAAGGCACAGAATGTTAAGGCTTCACCCGTAAAGGTTGTTGAAGACGGTGAAAAGCAAAAGGCCTTAAAAACTGCTATGGAGCAGATTGAAAAGAAATTCGGCAAGGGTGCTGTTATGCGCCTTGGCGAAAACACCGCTATGAGTGTTGAGCATATAAAAACAGGCTCACTCACCTTGGATATTGCACTTGGAATCGGTGGTATTCCAAAGGGAAGAATAGTTGAAATTTACGGACCTGAATCTTCAGGTAAAACCACTGTTGCGCTTCACTGTGTGGCAGAAGCGCAGAAGGCAGGCGGCACCGCAGCGTTTATTGATGTTGAGCACGCGCTCGACCCCATTTATGCACGCCAACTCGGTGTTGATATTGACAGCCTCTTGGTTTCTCAGCCTGATTCGGGTGAGCAGGCTCTCGAAATCGCTGAAGCGTTAGTTCGTTCAGGCGCTATTGATATTATTGTTATCGACTCGGTTGCAGCTTTGGTTACAAAGGCTGAAATTGACGGTGAAATGGGCGACAATCATGTGGGTCAGTTGGCAAGACTTATGTCACAGGCGCTCCGCAAATTAACAGGTGCGCTTTCAAAAACAAACTGCGCCGCTATTTTCATAAATCAGTTGCGTGAGAAAATCGGTGTTATGTACGGTAACCCCGAAACCACCACCGGTGGTAGAGCTCTGAAATTCTATTCAAGTGTTAGAATAGATGTCCGCAAAGGCGAGCCTATTAAGGACGGTGCCGAGCTTATCGGAACACACACAAGAGCCAAAATTGTTAAGAACAAGGTAGCGCCTCCCTTTAAGACCGCCGAGTTTGATATTATGTACGGCACAGGCATTTCACACATTGGTGAAATTATTGATGTTGGTGCAGACCTCGGCATAATCAAGAAATCGGGCGCTTGGTTCTATTATGGTGAAACAAGACTCGGTCAGGGCAGAGATAATGTTAAGAAACTGTTTGAGGATAATCCTGAACTCACCGCAGAAATTGAAGAAAAGATTATGGCGGCAGCAACCGAGGATGCAGATGCAATAGTGGGCAAAAATCCCGATGATGAAATTGAGATTATGCCCGAAGAGCCGGTATCTGCTCCCCGCAGGAGTGTGGATATTGATATCGCGGTTGACGAATAATGACAATAACCGCTATAAATCCGGACAAAAAGCATCTTGTAAAAATTGAGTTTTTGGGCGGAGAAGTATGTTTTTTGGACAGAAATGTCTGCATAAATCACGCTTTATGCACCGAAATGGAACTTTCGGGTGAAGAACTGAAAAAACTTAAATCCGAATCGGATTACGAAAGGGCAAAATCGCGTGCGCTCTGGTATCTTGACAGGAGCGATTACACCGAAAAAGCAATCTACCAAAAACTTTTGCACGCGGGGTTTAATCAAAAAGCATCTGCAAAGGTAATAGCAAAACTTTGCGAATTGGGACTTATTGATGACCGCCGCTTTGCCGAAAGATTTTGCGAAAGATGCTTGGAGCATAACATATCTAAAAGAGAAGCACTTCATAAAATGTTAGAAAAAGGCGTGCCTTACGATTTGGCAAAGGAAATACTTGACAATAGCGAGTCGGATGAAGAAACGCAGATTAAAAATCTGTTAGAGGGTAAATACGCCTCAAAACTAAATGCGGAAAACGGAAAGCAAAAGGTTTTCGCGGCTTTGGCTCGCAAGGGATTTTCGTTTTCGGCAATTAAAAGTGCTATGAATGAATATATTGAAGAATTTTGTGAGGAATACTGATGTATAAGGTTTGTATGGTATCGTTAGGATGCCCCAAAAATCAGGTTGATGCCGAGATGATGTTGAGTCTGCTCGAAAAAGGCGGACTTGAAATCACCCCCGCAGAGGCCGATGCTGATGCTATTATAATTAACACCTGCGGTTTTATCGAGGCCGCAAAGGCAGAGGCTATTGAAAATATACTTGAAGCCGCCGAATATAAGCAAAACGGCAATTGCAAAGCCCTTATTGTTACGGGCTGCCTTGCAGAACGTTACCGCGATGATGTGACCGAGGAAATTCCCGAGGTTGACGTTTGCGTTGGAATTGGCGCTAACAGTGACATTGCCGATATAGTTATAAATGCTATCGAGGGCAGAGGTCAAAATCGTTACGGCGAAAAAGAGGATTTGGATTTAAACGGCGAGCGTATTTTGGGTGGACCTTTTTATACCGCTTATCTCAAAATTGCTGACGGATGCAATAACTGCTGTACCTACTGTGCAATTCCTAAAATCAGAGGCAGAATGAGAAGTCGCACCATTGAAGACTGTGTTGCAGAGGCAAAGGTTTTAGCCGATAAGGGCGTAAAAGAACTTATTGTTGTGGCGCAGGATACCACCGCTTACGGTGAGGATATTTACGGTGAATCAAAACTTCCCGAATTACTTGAAAAACTCTGCGAGATTGAGGGTATTCACTGGATTAGAACACTTTACACTTATCCCGAAAGAATTACAGATAAGTTACTTGATGTAATAGCAAACAATGAAAAACTTGTTAAATATTTGGATATTCCGCTTCAGCATGTAAACGGTGAAATTCTAAAAAGAATGAACCGCAAGGGAGACCGCGAGAGCATCACCGCGTTAATTGAAAAAATAAGAGCAAAAATTCCCGGAATAACCCTTAGAACTACATTTATTACCGGTTTCCCCGGGGAAACTGAAGAGCAGTTCTGCGAGTTGGCTGAATTTGTAAAGGAAACTCGGTTTGACAGGCTCGGTTGCTTTACTTACTCTGCCGAGGAGGACACTATTGCCGCCACCTTTGACGGACAGATTGATGAGCAGACTAAAAATGACCGTATGGAAAACATAATGGAATTGCAGATGACAATAGCCGCCGAGAAAAATGAAGAAAAGGCGGGTACCGCTGCAGAGGTGCTTATTGAAGGTTGGGACGATTATATTAAATGTTATTTTGGCAGAACATCTGCCGATGCCCCCGAAATTGACGGTAAAATTTTCTTTATGTCCACAAGACCGCTTAAAATCGGTGATTTTGCGAATGTAAGGGTAAATGATTGTATAGATTATGATTTATTAGGAGAGTTAGAGGAATGAACACACCGAACAAACTTACAATTGCAAGAATAATTGCAACCCCCGTTTTCATGGCAACAATGCTTATTGATTTTCCGTATCACTATTTGATTTCACTTGTGCTTTTTATCGGCGCTTCCCTTACCGATATGATTGACGGACAAATGGCGAGAAAATATAATCTTGTAACCGATTTTGGCAAGTTTTTAGACCCCCTTGCCGATAAAATGCTTACTACAACCGCTTATCTTGGTTTTATATGTATGTATGCCGCAAAATATAATTACTGTTGGCAGATAACCGCAATCACATTTATTGTTTTATTCCGTGAATTTATGGTTTCTTCAATAAGACTTGTTGTGGTGTCCAGCGGAGGAAAGGTAATTGCCGCTAATATGTGGGGCAAATGCAAAACCGTAAGCCAGATGCTCGGCATAGTTTTTGCACTTTTTGCTTACACACTTATCGGTGATTTCGGCATCACAAATGCAACCTTTGTGAATATTTGTGATATCGCAATTATGGTGCTTTTCTGGATATCCGCCGCACTTTGTACCATTTCGGGACTTATTTACTTAATGGCAAGCAAGGATTATATTAATCCTTCAAAATAAACTCACCCCTGCCTTAAAGGGCGTTTTTAGGAGGTTTTCGTTTGTTTAAACGACTTATTGAGGATGTAAACGCTGTGCGCGACCGTGACCCTGCGGCACGAAGTTTTTTAGAGGTTTTATTGCTTTACCCGGGTGTTAGGGCAATAAGAATGCATCGCCGCGCACACTTTTATTATAAACACGGGCTTATGTTTTTAGCGCGTTATGTTTCGCAAAGGGCGGTAAGAAAAACAGGTATTGAAATCCACCCCGGTGCTACTATCGGCAGGCGCCTTGTTATCGACCACGGAACAGGTATTGTTATTGGTGAAACCACCGAAATTGGTGATGATGTGCTGATTTATCAAGGTGTAACCCTTGGCGGTACGGGTAAGGATACCGGAAAACGCCACCCCACAATCGGCAATAATGTTATGATTTCGGCAGGTGCCAAGGTTTTGGGCCCTTTCAAGATTGGTGATAACTCTCGCGTTGCGGCAGGTGCCGTGGTGCTTGAAGAAGTTCCGCCAAACTCCACCGTTGTGGGTATTCCTGCAAGGGTTGTGCGGCAGGACGGTAAAAAGGTGGGTCAGCTTGACCAGATTCATATACCCGACCCCGTTAAACAAAAAATGGATGCGCTTGAGAGCAGAATTAATGAGCTTGAGCAGACTATAATTAATATTAAAGGAGAGTAA
>JAZTXU010000240.1:0-2942 GCA_045636565.1 Acutalibacteraceae bacterium | reverse complement strand
CATATTGTAAGAGGTCTTGACTATTATACTCGCACCGTATTTGAATTTATTTCAGGTGATATCGGTGCACAGTCCACAGTTTGCGGCGGCGGAAGATATGACGGTCTTATCTCTCAAATGGGCGGACCGAGTGTGCCCTCTTTAGGCTTTGGTATGGGTATTGAAAGACTTATGCTTGTGCTTAAAAATCAGGGAATTGAATTGCCTGAGGCTCCTAAAACTGACCTTTATATTGCCGCTATGGGCAAGGATGCACAACTTAAGGCTACCGCGCTTTGTGCCGAGCTTCGCGAAGAGGGTTACAAGGTTCAAACCGATATTTGTGCCCGCGGCTTAAAGGCTCAAATGAAATATGCCAATAAAATCGGCGCTAAATTCTCTATTGTTCTTGGTGATGATGAAATTGCTAACGGCAAAGCAAAGCTCAAAGATATGGCAGAAGGCACCGAAAGAGAAATTAAGTTAGATGAAATTGTTGAAGAATTCGGCGAGGCTATACGCGAGCAGATTTTCAAAAACATTGCAGAAATATTTTAATAAAGAGGTTCAAGATAATGAAACTTGACAGAATGAATGGTTTAAAACGTACCCATTATTGCGGTACTTTAAGAAGAGAAAATGAGGGCGCCGAGGTTACCGTTTGCGGTTGGATTCAAAGACAGCGCGATTTAGGCGGTCTTATATTTGCGGATCTCAGAGACAGAACAGGTATTGTTCAGTTGGCTTTTGATGATAATACCGAGAAAAGCATATTTGAAAAGGCATTTGCTTTGCGTTCCGAATATGTTGTAATGGCAAGCGGTAAGGTAAGAATTCGTTCTTCAATCAACAACGAAATTCCCACAGGCGAAATTGAAATTGAGGTAACCGACCTTAAAATTTTAGGTGCAGCCGAAACTCCACCCTTCGAAATTCTTAACGATTCAAACGCTAACGAAGAACTCCGACTTCGCTATCGTTACCTTGATTTACGCCGCGGCGATTTACAGAAAAATATTTTACTTCGCCATAAGGTTACAAAGGTGACCCGCGATTATTTTGATGAAAACGGATTTGTTGAAATTGAAACCCCTACACTTATTAAATCCACACCCGAAGGTGCGCGCGACTATTTAGTGCCTTCCCGTATTCATAAGGGCAGTTTCTTCGCTCTTCCACAGTCTCCCCAGCTTTATAAGCAGTTGCTTATGCTTTCAGGTTTTGACCGTTATATGCAGATTGCCCGTTGTTACAGAGACGAGGACTTGCGTGCTGACCGTCAGCCTGAGTTCACACAGATTGACCTTGAAATGTCTTTCGTTGAGCCCGAGGATGTTTATGCTATTGCAGAGGGTTACATCAGCCGCCTTTTCAAAGAGGTTTTAAATGTTGAAATCCCCACACCGCTTCCCAGATTAACATTTACCGAGGCTATGAACGATTACGGCTCTGACAAGCCCGATACGCGCTTCGATATGAAGATTAAAGATATTTCCGATATCGTTGAAAACTGCGGTTTCGGTGTATTCGCCGATACAGTTAAGAACGGCGGTACTGTAAGAGCAATTAACGCAAAAAATGCCGCTTCTGTTTACACTCGCAAGGAAATCGATAAATTGACAGAAGAAGCAAAGGGCATTGGCGCTAAAGGCTTGGCATTTATCCGTTGGGCAGATGAGACTCCCACCTGTTCATTCGCAAAGTTTATGACAGAAGATGAAATGAACGCTATCTACGAGCGTTTGGGTGCTGAAAAAGGCGATGTTGTGTTAATCGTTGCTGACCGCAAGAAGACTGTTTTATCTGTTCTTGGTGCACTTCGTTTGACCGTTGCAAAGCGTCTTGATATAATTCCTGATCAATTCAATTTCCTTTGGATTACAGAATTCCCGTTCTTTGAATATAACGAGGAAACAGGCAATTTCGATGCTATGCACCACCCTTTCACCTCACCACTTGATGAGTGCATTCAGTATCTTGATACCGCTCCCGAAAAGGTATTCGCAAAGGCTTACGATTTGGTGCTTAACGGCATTGAGTTGTCAAGCGGTTCTATCAGAATTACCGACCCTGAACTTCAGGCACGTATGTTTAAGGCATTGGGACTTTCAGATGAAGAAGCACACGAGAAGTTTGGTTTCTTGACCGATGCTTTCAAGTATGGTGCTCCTCCTCACGGCGGTATGGGTATCGGCCTTGACCGACTTGTAATGCTTATGTGCGGATGCGATAGCCTTCGTGATGTTATCGCCTTCCCCAAGGTTTCAAATTCAAGTGAGCTTATGTCGGGCGCGCCCGGTACAGTCGATAATGGTCAGCTTTTGGACCTTGCGATAAATATTATAAATACAAAAGATGAATAAATTAAAGAGGTCGTAAATCGACCTCTTTTTATAAGTAATATACGGAGATGTTAAAATGATAAATAAAAGCATTAAAAAGCTTGTTTGTTACGGACTCCAGAAACAACTTTTTAATAAGCGGGATGAGGTTTTTATCACAAACCGATTATTAGAGCTTTTAAAATTAGAAGAATTTTCTTGTGAAGAAAACTTTGAGAATGTTGATTTAGAGCAAACATTGAAGGAATTGCTGGATTATGCAGTTTCTAAAGAAATAATCGAAGATGGTGTTACAAGCCGCGATTTATTTGATACCAAGATTATGGGTGTGCTTATGCCAAGACCTTCTGAGGTAACTCAAAAATTTGAAGAGCTTTATGCCGTTTCACCAAAGGCCGCAACCGATTATTTTTATAAGCTCAGTTGTGATAGTGACTATATCCGCCGTTATCGCATTGCGCGCGATATGAAATGGGCTGTTAAAACAGAATATGGTGAAATTGATATTACAATTAACCTCTCAAAGCCTGAAAAAGACCCCAAGGCAATAGCACTTGCAAAAAATGCTCCGCAGGCAAGCTACCCTAAGTGTATGCTTTGCCGTGAGTGTGAGGGATATGC
>JAZTXU010000239.1:0-4432 GCA_045636565.1 Acutalibacteraceae bacterium | reverse complement strand
TAATAAAATATAATTGGTGATGTAAATGAATAGCGCTTTCGTGTTTTCAATAGAAGAATTTTCTACTTTTGATGGTCCCGGAATCAGAACAACTGTGTTTTTAAAGGGTTGCCCTTTGAAATGCAGTTGGTGCCATAATCCTGAGGGGCAGAATTTTCAAAATGAAATTATGAAGGCCAGGAGTGGCTGCGTGGGCTGCGGTGCTTGCATAAAGGCAGGCGGCGGAAAATTAACAGAACAAAGCATAAAGGTTTGCCCTAATAATTTGCTTAGATTT
This sequence comes from Acutalibacteraceae bacterium, assembly GCA_045636565.1. Lineage (GTDB taxonomy): Bacteria > Bacillota > Clostridia > Oscillospirales > Acutalibacteraceae > UBA737. The sequence goes on along the minus strand of JAZTXU010000239.1, from coordinate 4,155 downwards.
AGCGGTGTTGAATATACATCGGAAGAATTAGTGAAAAAAATAGAGAAAAATTTTGATTTGCTTAAAATGTCAAACGGCGGAATTACCTTTTCGGGAGGCGAGCCGCTTGCTAATAGTAATTTTTTGATAGAATGTCTATCCATGCTAAAGGGTGAAATTCATACCGCAGTACAAACAAGCGGTTTTTGTGATGAAAGAATTTTCAAAAAGGTGTTGGAACTGAGCGATTACTTCTTGTTTGATATTAAACTTATCGATGAAGAAAAACATATTAAATATACCGGTGTTAGCAACAAAAAAATTCTAAATAATTTCAAAACACTTTGCAAATCGGGAAAGCTGTTTACCGTTAGAACTCCGCTTATTCCAACGGTTACGGATACGGAGGAAAATTTAACCGATATAGCACATTTTTTAAAAGAACTTGGTGTTAAGAATATCGAACTGTTGCCCTATAACAAGGCGGCAGGCGGAAAATATGCGGCGGTGGGCAGAAGGTTTGAACCGGATTATGATGAAAATATAGAGTGCAATAAAGATACCGAAATATTTAAAGCTATCGGCATTGATGCCGTAATTTTATAAATTGGGGGAATTAAGATGACAGAAAGAATAAAGCGTTTGTATGATACACTTAAATCGGGCGAATATAAGAAAAACCGATTTAGTGAGCAAATCAAAATTGATAAAGAATTTGAAAAAGAATCCGTTTTTGTAAGGAATGCTATACTTTTCAAAAAAGTCTTAGAAAAGGAAACTCCGTATTTTAATGAGGGTGACAGAATCGGGTTTAACCGTAGTAACAAAAGCGGATATGAACTGCCGAACGATGGTTGCTACAAATGGAGTGCCGGTAATAATGTAATTGATTATGAAACTGTCCTGAATAAGGGTATGGAAGCTATTCGCAATGAAATCGCACAGAAGCTTCAAAATTGCCGTGAAGAGCAGTTTGAGTTTTATGATACTGCCTTAAAGATGGTAGACTTGGCTCTCGAATTTGCGGATAAAACCGCAAATGAGGCTAAAAAGGCAGGAAAGAATGAGTTGTATGAGGCTTTGTGCCAGGTTCCGCGCAAAAAACCGAGAAACCTTCTTGAGGCTTGCGTTTTTGTAAAGTTTATAATATTCACACTCAGAATTAGTTGTACTCCGCATATCACATTTGGCAGATTTGATAAGTATATGCGCCCATTTTACTATTCTGATTTAAATAACGGCAAAACCCGTGAAGAGTTGCTCGAGGTTATTGAAGAGTTTTTCATATCCATAAATTTTGATACAGATTTATATCAGGGTGTGCAGCTTGGTGATAACGGTCAGAGTATGGTGCTTGGCGGAAACAATAGTTTTGACGATTTTTCAAAGCTTTGTATGGAGGCTTCGCTTGAACTTAATCTTATAGACCCAAAAATCAATTTAAGGGTTGATAAAAACACACCCGATGAATTATATGAGTTTGGCACATTAATGACCAAACAGGGAATGGGTTTCCCTCAATATTGTAATGATGATATTGTAATACCCGGACTTATTAAATTAGGGTATGATAAGGCTGATGCCGAAAATTATGCGGTTGCGGCTTGTTGGGAATATATTCCGTGCGGTAATGGTATGGATGTTCCTAATATCTCGGTTATGAATTTCCCTAAGGTTATAAACGAAGCGGTGGAAAATCATCTTTTGGAAAGCGGTACTTTCGAACAGTTTTTGGAGTGTGCGAAGAAGTGCATTGTAACTGAATCACAAAGATTAATGGATGAACAAAAGAATTTCGAGTTGGAAAAATCACCCTATTTATCTGTTTTTGTTGATGGATGCATTGAAAAAGGCAAAGATGTATCACAAGGTGGCGCAAAATATAATAACTATGGTATTCACGGTGCAGGTATCGCAACTGCGGCAGATTCATTGCAGGCTATAAAAGAAGTGATTTTTGGCTCGGGTGAATATACTAAACAGCAGCTGCTTGATGCTATGGATTCTGATTTTGAGGGCTTTGGAGAACTTCGAAATAGGCTTCTTTCTTGCAAGAAAATGGGTAATAACGAATCGGAAGTTGATAATTTGGCCTATACAATTATGGATACATTTGCAAACGAGGTGAATGGAAAGCCTAATAATAAAGGTGGAATTTTCAGAGCAGGAACAGGTAGCGCGCACGAATATTATTACAGCGCAAAGCAGGTTTCCGCCACACCTGACGGCAGATTTGCTTATGCTCCTTTCGGTTCGAGTTTTTCTCCTTCATTAGAGGCAAAACTCAACGGACCTCTTTCCTGCGTAAAATCATTCACAGGATATGATCTTAAAAACATTATAAACGGTGGACCCTTAACACTTGAAATTCACGATACTGTTTTCAGAAATGATCAAGGTGTGAAAAAGGTTGCAGGACTTGTAAAGGCTTTTGTGCATCTGGGAGGACATCAACTTCAACTTAATTGTATAAATCGTGAAGTATTGCTTGATGCTATGGAACATCCCGAAGACCATAAGAATCTTATTGTTCGTGTGTGGGGCTGGAGCGGTTATTTCAATGAACTTGATACTCCTTTTAAGGAACACATAATTAAAAGAACAGAGTTTGTTATGTAAATTAAAATAATGCTGAAAAAACGGTAAAAGTGAAATTTCACTTTTACCGTTTTGATGTTTCTAAAAGTTATTTATTAAAGTGTTTCAATAAACTTTGTTATTTTATCAGCTAAAATTTCGTATCCGTTATCATTGGGATGAAGTCCGTCAGGCATATACATCTCTTGAATTACAGGAATCTTTGGTTGAAGACCGCTACCTTTAAATAAATCAAGCACAGGAAGTGAATAATACTCTGCCACCTCGCGGATAATTTCAACATAGGTTTTAAGAGTTGCTACATCCTGGAGCTTATCACCGTCACCGCGCATATTATCCTCATTACATCTGTGAAGAGGAGTAATTACGCCGATTTTAGCGGTTGGATATTTTTCAATTAAGGATATGTAGAGTAAATGAAGCGCTCCGTAAAAGGTTTTTGTGGTGCGGTCATACATAGTTCCTAAAGGTGCATCTCCGTGACCAAAATCGTTGGTTCCGCCGAAAACAATAACATAATCAGCGTCTTTTTCCATTTCTGCAACGCGTGAGCCGAAGGTTTTATCCCAAATAAGTTCCTTTGAAGGTGTTAATTGCTCGGCAATTCTTGTGCCGCCGATACCGTAATTATTACAGATAGCTCCGGTATTAGTTGCTATAAGATTTGTAAAACGCTTTTCGTGGCAGCTACTACCTGCGCCTTCGGTTATACTGTCTCCCAAAAAGTTTATTATTTTGCCTTTAAGTTCCATATAAATCACCTGTTTTAAATTTTTTTGTATTTTAACATTTTTCGTATAAAATGTCAAGAATTTCAAAGCCTTAATCGTTTTTAGAATTTGAATATATTCGGTATTCTGTGGGAGAAAATCCTGTGGTTTTTTTAAAATACCGTGAAAGATAAATGGCGCAGTATGGAATATAAAACCAAATTAGGTGAGGGAAGGCTTCTTCTTGCTACCTATGACGGAAATCCCGAGCCGGTTACCCTTAATATCAATCTAACCGGTTGGCATAAAATATTTATCGGTTTTTTCAGTATGAACGCTGATAACTATTCCTTTATTAAGCTGACCGATGACGAGGAATATACCCCGATATCGACCCACACACCTTACCTGTGACCGATTCGAGACTTCATTCGGTTTGGTGCGAATTTATGACCGAATTTATGCGCAAGACAAGAAAATCATTAGACAGTATATCAAAAGAACACATTAGCATTAATATGATAACAAATTTCGGTTTGCAATCTTCAAAAAATTTCGGATTAGATGTGGAATCTTGGGCTAAAGAGGGGTTAATCGACTGCGTTTCGCAGGCTGATATGGAAATTTATGAAGATTTAACCGACTGTATGAATGATGATAATCCCGAGCTTATCGATTTGGAAAAATATAAAAAGCGCATAGAAGATTATCAGGTGTTAAGACGGAATTACGGCACGAATGTTGACAAGGTATGCAAATATATTCCCGAATATCTGAAATTAGAGGAATTGTACGGTGTAAAGGTATATCACGTTTTGCCTTGGGTAAATACTGTTTTACCTGAAAATTATATGCAGGCAGTTGAGCG
>JAZTXU010000238.1:0-5056 GCA_045636565.1 Acutalibacteraceae bacterium | reverse complement strand
TTAAGGATAGACATTGCAAAATTCATATCATCGTTTTCAAGGCGGATAATACCTGAAATTCGAGGTGTGAAGTTGGGAGCATCATCCTCAAACTCGCGTGTACGAAGTGACTGTTCGAATGTCATCTGCTTGTCCATAAGTTCATAGATAGTATCAGTCTGGTCACCGTTTGTAACAATAGTTTTGTTACCTAAAACTCGAACAGGTGCATAAATGATGAGGTGTGGGTCGGTCATTTTAGATTCATCAAAAGCTTGAGTTCTGATTCCTTGACCATCCTCAACAAAAACACGGTTACGGCTATTTTCACTTCTACCCATAATAAAGTAAGCGGTGATAGCCTTTTTACCGTCTGCACTTTTTCCGATGATTATTCCTCTGCCGTGATAGGCAAGAGAGTTGAGTTCATTTTCGATAGACATAATTTTCATGGTATAATCCACCTTTTATAATATTGTAATTAAATTAATCAAGTTCACTGCAAACCTTTTCAAGAGAAAGGGGAAGAATTTTCCATTCGGCTTCTTCCATAACTCTTTTTTGCAGAATTTCGGGCGTGTCGCCCTCTTTGATTTCAACCGCCTTTTGCATAATGATTTTTCCACCATCGGGAATTTCGTTTACAAAATGAACGGTGGCACCCGTAACCTTAACACCATATTCCAATGCGGCTTCGTGAACATGAAGTCCGTAAAAACCTTTGCCGCAAAAAGAGGGGATTAGGGCGGGATGAACATTTATAATTCTGTTTGCAAAGTGGGAAGTGAATTTCTCACTTAAAATGCACATAAAGCCTGCAAGAACAATTACATCGGTTCCGTTTTCTTCCAAAGCCTTAATCAGCTCATCTTCAAAACTTTCACCAAGTTCCTTTTTGTTGCAAACCAAAGCCTTAATATCAGCTTTTTTAGCACGCTCCAAAGCGTAAGCATCGGGATTATTTGAAATAACAAGGCTTATTTTACCTGATTTAATAATTCCACTGTTTTGGGCATCGATAAGCGCCTGAAGGTTAGTTCCGCCGCCTGAAACTAAGACTGCAATATTTTTCATATGCTTCACCTTAGATAATGGTAATCTTACTGTCAGACTTCACAATCTTACCAATAATATAAGCATCTTCACCGTGAGCCTTGAGAATTTCGAGAGTCTTATCGGCATCCTCTTTTGCTACTACAATACTCATACCAACACCCATATTATATGTGTTGTACATATCTCTTTCAGGAATGTTACCTGTTTTCTGGAGTAAATCAAAAATAGGAAGAACTTTAATGCTATCTTTAACTATTTCAGCACCGAAGCCATCGGGAATACTTCTCGGAATATTTTCATAGAAGCCACCGCCTGTAATATGAGAAATTGCGCGAACCTTAACTTCTTGGAGTAATGCTAAAACAGGTTTAACATAAATTCTTGTAGGAGTTAAAAGTGTTTCGCCTAAAGACTTGCCGCCAAGTTCTTCGTAGGTTTTGTTGAGGTCGCAGTTTTCAACATCAAATACCTTTCTCACTAGTGAGAAACCGTTTGAATGAACACCTGAAGAGGGAAGAGCGATAACAACATCGTCTTCTTCCATGGTGGTGTTATCAAGAACCTTCTTTTTATCAACAATACCAACTGCAAAGCCTGCGAGGTCATAATCTTCAACGGGCATCATTCCGGGATGCTCTGCGGTTTCGCCGCCAATAAGAGCAGCACCTGACTGAACACAGCCTTCAGCCACACCGCTTACGATTTCTGCAATCTTTTCAGGAATATTTTTTCCACAAGCTATGTAATCAAGGAAAAACAAAGGCTTAGCACCAACACAGATGATATCGTTAACACACATCGCAACGGCATCAATACCGATTGTATCGTGCTTGTCCATTAAAATAGCGAGCTTAACCTTGGTGCCGCAACCGTCTGTACCGCTAACGAGTACGGGCTCTTCCATACCGAGCGGTAAACCGAAGCAACCGCCAAATCCGCCAACATCATCAAGGCAACCTTCGTTTTGAGTTCTCTTAATGTGTTGTTTCATAAGTTCAACTGCTTTGTAGCCGGCAGTAATATCAACACCTGCTTCTGCATATGATTTTGATTGAGAATTATCCATAATTTTGTTCCTCCTAATTTATCGAAATTATTCTTTTCCGTCCCAACAGTAGGTGCAAAGCTTAGAACGGTCGATTCCTATTGCCTCAATAATTCCTTCCAATGATTGGAATTCCAAGGTTGCAAAATTGAATTTTTTGCAGATTTCCATTCTGAGATTTTTGCCTCTCTCTGTAGAAGAGTCGGAATATTCATCCATATATTTGAAACCTTCCTCACCCTCGAGCTCCATTATGGTGCGGCGAGCGATAAGTTCCATTTCATCAGTAGCACGCGAGAAGTTAAGATATTTACATCCGTACATAATAGGCGGACAAGCCGAACGCATATGTACCTTCTTAGCGCCGTTTGAGTAAAGAAATTCTACGGTTTCTTTAAGCTGTGTTCCGCGTACAATCGAGTCATCAACAAAAAGCAGATTCTTGTCTGTAATAAGGTCATGCACCGGAATTTGTTTCATCTTAGCGATTTTACTACGCTCTTTTTGTTTGGTGGGAGTAAAGCTTCTTGCCCATGTTGGTGTGTATTTAATAAATGCACGGGCAAAATCTTTTCCGCTTTCGTTAGCATAGCCGATAGCGTGAGGTGTTCCTGAATCAGGTACGCCGCCCACATAGTCAACACTTTGAGCTAAGCCTACCTCTTTATCGTGCTTTGCCATAATCTTACCGTTTTTATAGCGCATAACCTCAACGTTTTTGCCTTCATAGCAAGAGGTGGGGTAGCCATAGTAGCTCCAAAGGAAAGCGCAAATCTTCATTTCCTTACCGGGCTCTGCTAACTGTGTCATACTGTCAGCAGTAAGCTCAACAATTTCACCGGGACCCAATTCTTTTTCGTCCGCATAACCGAGCTTTAAGTAAGCGAATGATTCGAAAGAAACACAGTAACCTTCTTCGTTTTTACCGATAAGCATAGGAAGTCTTCCTAATTTGTCACGTGCTGCAATAATTGAGCCGCTATCGGTTAAAATTATTATTGAGGCAGAGCCTTCAATAGAATCTTGAGCGAATTTAATACCCTCGGTAAAGGAGTGCTTTTGATTAATAAGTGCTGCAACAAGCTCGGTTACGTTTACCTTGCCGCCTGTCATAGCTCCAAAATGACCTCCGCTTGTTGAAAGGTAATTTTTGATTAAATCATCCGCATTATTAACCATACCAATAACGCAGATGGCGTATGTGCCGATATCTGAACGAATAAGCAACGGTTGAGGATAATAGTCGCTTATACATCCTATTGCGGCAAAGCCCTTCATATCATCAAAAATATCTTCAAACTTTGTTCTAAAGGGTGAATTCTCTATATTGTGAATTTCTCTTTGTAAACCGATTTCTTTATCAAATGCGGCAACACCTGCACGGCGTGTTCCCAAGTGAGAATGATAATCAGTTCCGAAGAAAACATCGTAAATAGCATCTGTTTTGCAAACTGCGCCAAAATAACCGCCCATGTTTTACCTCCGAATTAATTGAACTGAGCTTCAATAGCCGCGTTCTTTTCCAATACCTTTTGAGAGTCAACACGGCGCTTCTCGTCTAACTTAGCGGCAAGTTCAGAATCGGTAACAGCGAGAATCTCAACACATAACAAAGCGGCATTAACTGCACCGTCAATAGCAACTGTAGCAACAGGAATACCGGAAGGCATCTGTACAGTTGAAAGAAGTGCATCAACACCGTTTAAATGACCAGATTTAATGGGGATACCAATAACAGGAAGAGTTGTGTTAGCGGCAATAGCACCGGCTAAATGAGCTGCCATACCTGCTGCGGCAATAATTGCACCAAATCCGTTAGCACGTGCATTTACGCTAAAATCTTTGGCTTCAACGGGTGTTCTGTGTGCAGAAAACACATGCACCTCATAAGGCACACCAAAGTTCTTAAGTGTATCAGCAGCTTTTTGAACAGTTGGCAAATCGCTGTCGCTTCCCATAATAATTCCAATCTTTTTCATAAAGGTACCTCCAAAAATAATATACTAAAAAAGGGCGCACTAATCCACATAAGGAAAAAGTGTGCCCAGACGGTCGGCTAAAAATTCTTTGCTCCACGCGGTTATCCGCTTATCCGTCAGTCACAAAGAACTATAGTTTTATTTAATATATAAATATATTACCATAGAGAGTGATTTTTGTCAACGAAACAAATACATTTTTCAAAAAAAATCATATTTATGAATATAAATAAAATTTTTTTGTTGATTTTGATAGAAATTAGCGGTAAAATCAGTAAAGGAGAGTGAAAAAATATGGCAAGATTTGAAGTTTATAAGGAAAGTTTTAAAGCAATCGTTGAACTTAATGGCGCTCTGAATACGGCGGCGGTTAAGAACAAGGTATCTGAAGGTGCTTTGACCGCTCTTTTAGCCTTGAATAACGGCGTTGATTTATCCTTTATTGTCAAGGAAGATTTTATGGAAGAGCTTATGAAATCAGGGTTTATGAAAATCGAAAACAATGCGGTTTCAATAACGGGAAAAGGTGCGATTTTAGCAAAATCTTTGGAAAGAATTCTCTGATTTTTTTGTTGAATTATTAATAAATTTCAAATTTTAATAATCGCTATTGACTTTTCCTGACTTTTGGTATAATATATTCAATACCAAGCGATTAAAGGGCTGAAAAATCGGTCTTTTGGTGCACATATTTACATTTGATACGGAGGAATTTATTATGAATATCAAGCCTTTAGCTGATAATGTTGTAATTAAAGCAACCGAAGCAGAGGAAACCACAAAAAGCGGTATTGTGCTTACATCTGCTGCTAAAGAAAAACCTCAGGTTGCAGAGGTTGTAGCAGTAGGCCCCGGTGGTATTGTTGACGGTAAAGAGGTAGTTATGACCGTTAATGTTGGTGATAAGGTTATCGCCGCAAAATATTCGGGAACTGAGATTAAAATTGACGGTGAAGAGTATACAATTCTTCGTCAGTCTGATATTCTTGCAATTGTT
>JAZTXU010000237.1:0-3481 GCA_045636565.1 Acutalibacteraceae bacterium | reverse complement strand
GATAAAACTGTAAAGGTTAAAGCAGGTAATGTTTATATTGGCGGCGGTGCGCCTATTACGGTGCAATCTATGTTAAGCGTTCCCGCTCACGATATAGAGGGTAATGTCCTGCAAGCAAAGCGCTTACAGGCGGCAGGCTGTGATATTTTGCGCGTAACCGTGCCCGATAAAGAGGCTATAAAAACAGTTGAAGCCCTTAAAGAAAATTTATCCATTCCACTTGTGGCGGACATACATTTTGATTATCGGTTGGCGCTTGAAAGTGTTGCCGCAGGTATTGATAAGGTTCGTATTAACCCCGGCAACATAGGTGACGATGATAAAGTAAAACTTGTGGCAGATGCTTGCAGAAAAGCGGGCGTTCCCATAAGAATCGGTGTAAATTCTGGCTCGCTTGAAAAGAGCATTTTAGCAAAATACGGCTCTGCTACCCCTGAAGCTATGGTTGAAAGCGGACTTTATCATATATCCTTGCTCGAAAAATTCGATTTTTGTGATATCGTGTTGTCGCTCAAATCGTCTGACACTATGAGAATGTACAAGGCTTATGAATTAGCGGCGGAAAAATGCCGTTATCCCTTGCATTTAGGTGTTACAGAGGCAGGCACCGAAAATATGGGTGTTATAAAATCGGCGGCAGGTATTGGCGGATTGCTCCTTCGCGGCATTGGTAACACTATCAGAATTTCTTTAACAGATGACCCCGTAAAAGAGGTCGAGGCAGGCATAAAGCTTCTTAAAGCTATTGATTTAAGAAGCGGCGGTGTAAGGCTAGTTTCCTGCCCCACCTGCGGAAGAACACAGATTGACCTTATAGGAATTGCAAAAGAAGCTGAAAAAAGACTTGAAAATATAAACAAGGATATCACCGTGGCTATTATGGGTTGTGTTGTAAACGGCCCGGGTGAAGCCTCTGCCGCAGATATTGGTATTGCAGGTGGCGTCGGTTGTGGTGTTCTTTTCAAAAAAGGCGAAATTATTAAAAAACTACCCGAAGAAAAATTACTTGACGCATTAATAGAAGAAATAGAAAAAATGTAAGATTTTTGGAGTTGAAAAAATTGGCAAAGGCATTGCTTTCGGAATTATTTGGAAGTTATCTACCAAAAGAAATTAACGATGCTTTCGGAAATGCGGTTATTGAGAAATGTGAACTTAGTATTGAAGACCGTTCTTTAAAGGTGGAAATTAAATCCGAAAATTACATAAACAAACAAACCGAAAAAACAATCGAATTGGCTATAAAGCAGGTACTTAAATTAGAGGAAACAGAATTTTTATATTTCTTTTCCCCTGATTCATTATGCGCCGAAGCCTGTGGCGATTTGGCAAACGAATTAAGACTTAAAAATGTTGCTTTAAATGGTTTTTTTGCCTCTGCCGATTACGAATTGCAAGGAAATACGGTTAAAATCACATTAAAACACGGCGGATATAAGAAAATATGCGAACTTCAGTTTGAGCGCCTTTTCTCCTCCCTTGTGAAAGAACGTTTTAATAAGGAAATTTCTGTTTCCTTTGACGGTCAGTTGGATGATGTTGAAATTGAAATTCCTCTGCCCGAACCACCGCAAAGAACAGAGCCAAAACAAAATTCGGGTACTGAAAAGAAAACTGCTCCATCTTCGCCTGCAAAAGAAATTAAATTTGAAAAGCGTGCGGACAAGCCACAGAATGGTCTTGTTTACCTTGATAACCCACAACTTTTTTACGGCAGAAGAATTGACAATAACACTAAACCGATGATTCATGTTACGGGGGATGACGCTGAAATTTGTTGTTGGGGTGAGGTTTTTGAAACCGAAACACGCACAATAAACACAAAACGTGGTGAAACCAACATTTTCACCTTCTCCTTCAGCGACCATACGAATTCACTCACCGCAAGTATGTTTATTGACCCCAAGCGAATGGGCGATGTTGCCCCTGTTAAATCAGGTGAATTTATACTTGTGAACGGAAGCTATGAATTTGATAACTATAAAAAAGAGTTTATCGTAAAGCCGCGTGCTATGGCTTTACTTCAAAAATACACCGAAACTGATGATTACGAGGGCGAAAAGCGAGTTGAACTTCATTGCCACACCAATATGTCGGCAAAGGATGCCGTTTCCTCTGCAGGTGATATTATAAATCAAGCCTTCAAATGGGGACATAAAGCGGTTGCCATTACCGACCATGGTGTTGTGCAAGCCTACCCCGCTGCCGCAGAAGCGGTGAAGAAAATCCGCAAAGGCGGTGGAGATTTTAAGGTAATTTACGGTGTTGAGGGTTATTTTGTTGACGATGTTAACAATGATATTTCAGGTCTCAACGCAAAACAAATCGCAAAAATCCGCCATCATCAAATTATTTTGGTGAAAAATCTTGCCGGTCTTAAAAATCTTTATAAATTGGTATCCGAAGCTCATCTTCACGATTTTTACGGCAGGCCCGTTACGCTCAGAAGCAAGCTTGATACTTTACGAGAGGGTTTGATTATTGGCTCTGCCTGCGAACAAGGTGACCTTTACCAAGCCATTATTGAAAGCAAACCCGATGAAGAACTATTAAAAATTGCCGATTATTACGATTATCTTGAAATTCAACCTTTGGGAAATAACGCCTTTATGGTGAGAGAATCCACCTTCCCCGATAAAAAGGATAAGAAAACAGGTGCCACAATACCAAACCGTTTTCGCCATGTAACCGATTTTGAGGTTATTAAAAACTTCAACCGCAAGGTAGTTGAGCTTGGTGATAAACTCGGCAAACCCGTTGTAGCTACGGGCGATGTGCATTTCCTTAAAAAAGGTGATGACATAATCCGAAAAATTCTTATGGCAGGTCAAGGCTTTGATGATTTTGACAATCAAGCGCCCCTTTACCTTAAATCTACCACCGAAATGCTCGAGGATTTCGAATATTTTGGAGAGCGAGCCAAAGAATTTGTAATAGATAATCCAAATAAAATAGCCGATATGGTAGACAGCGATGTTATCCCCGTTCCCGAGGGTAACTATCCCCCTGTTATTGAAGGTTCAGACCAATTGCTTCGTGATATCTGTTGGGATAATGCCCACAAAAAGTACGGCGAAAACGTGCCCGAAATTGTTGAAAAGCGACTTGAAAAAGAGCTTAACTCCATTATCAACAACGGATTCTCCATAATGTATATCTCGGCGCAAAAGCTTGTGGCTTACAGTGAAGAAAACGGCTATCTTGTAGGCTCACGAGGCTCGGTTGGATCTTCCTTTGTTGCGACAATGGCAGGTATCTCGGAAGTTAATCCTTTAGCACCACACTATGTTTGTCCCAAATGTTGTTATAGTGAATTTTTTACCGACGGCAGCGTAGGCTCCGGCTTCGATTTGCCTGAGAAAAACTGTCCGCATTGTGGCGCACCGCTTGACCGTGACGGTCACGATATCCCGTTCGAAACCTTCTTGGGTTTCAAGGGCGATAAGGTACCTGATATTGACCTTAACTTCTCAAACGAATT
>JAZTXU010000236.1:0-2488 GCA_045636565.1 Acutalibacteraceae bacterium | reverse complement strand
ATTCGATATTTTTGCCTTTCGGCAAAATCGATATATTTTCGCTTGCGCTCAAATTCGATATGATATAAATCCCCCTCGCCCCGCAGGGCATATCGAGTGCGAAGCACATATCGAGCACCGTAAGTTGCATATCGAAAATCCCGATAGGGATTTATATCGAGAGTGAGACCAAGGTCTCACTCATAAACTATAATTTATCGATATATTGCTTTGCAATTCGATATTTTTGCCTTTCGGCAAAATCGATATATTTTCGCTTGCGCTCAAATTCGATATGATATAAATCCCCATCGCCCCGCAGGGCATATCGAGTACGAAGTACATATCGAGCGACTTAAGGCGCATATCGAAAATCCCGATAGGGATTTATATCGAGAGTGAGACATCTGTCTCACTCATAAACTATAATTTAACAAATCGACTTGCCATCGTGGTAGAGGGTTGGCGAATTACAAAACCCCCACGAATTGCGTGTCGAGGCACTCGACAAACTATAATTTGTCAGGGTGTTCGGCAAAGTCCAATTTTCGGATTTGATTCTTATTCATTGAAAAATTTGCGGAATTATGGTATAATAACATATGAAAAAGTGCTCAAATTAAATTTACCAACTAAATTAGAAAGGAGAGTTTCATGAGGCAGTACATTGTAACCGGAATGAGTTGTGCGGCGTGCAGTGCCAGAGTGGAAAAAGCGGTGCTCGAAGTTGATGGCGTTACTTCTTGCTCGGTGAGTTTGCTTACAAATCAGGTGGCGGTTGAAGGAAATGTAAGCGATGTTGATATTATATCCGCAGTGCAAAAAGCGGGATATAAAGTTATTAAAACAGATGACAGTGTAAATTTTGCCGTTAATTCTGCCGATGCCTTGGCAGATAAGGAAACTCCTCTGCTTTTTAAAAGGCTTGTTTTCTCGCTCGCTTTTCTGATTTTTCTTATGTATTTATCAATGGGGCACACAATGTGGGGTTTTCCCTTGCCTGAAAGTTTAAAAGAAAGACCTCTTTTAATCGGAATTTTGCAGATGGCACTCTCCCTTATTGTAATGGGCATCAATTACAAATTTTTCACAAACGGATTTAAGGGAATTATCCACCGTTCCCCGAATATGGACACGCTGGTGTCTTTAGGCTCGGGGGTTTCCTTTATTTACAGTGTGTATGTTTTGCTTACAATGACCGTCTCTGCCGAGCCTCACCACAAACTTCACGATTTGTATTTTGAATCCGCCGCTATGATACTGACGCTTATAACCCTTGGCAAAATGCTTGAATCAATTTCAAAGGGCAAAACCACAAATGCCCTTAAAAATCTTATGAATTTAAGCCCCAAAACCGCGGTGGTGGTGCGTGGCAGTGTCGAAACGGTTGTTTCGGTTGATGAGGTGGTCGTGGGCGATATTTTTGTGGTAAAACCGGGCGAAAGTATACCTGTTGACGGTGTGGTGACCGACGGTCACAGCGCGGTTGATGAATCGGCACTCACGGGCGAAAGTATACCGATTGACAAAACGATTGGCGACTATGTGAGCAGTGCCACCATAAACCGTTCGGGATATATTAAATGCAAAGCCACAAGGGTTGGCAACGATACAACACTTTCTCAAATTATTAAAATGGTGAGTGATGCTGCGGCAACCAAAGCGCCGATTGCCAAAATTGCAGATAAAGTATCTGGTATATTTGTTCCGATTGTGATGGGAATTGCGCTTTTGGTACTGTCAATTTGGCTGATACTCGGTCAATCGGCGGGATTCGCGCTCACACGGGCTATTTCGGTACTTGTAATCAGTTGTCCCTGTGCTTTGGGACTTGCCACACCTGTTGCTATTATGGTGGGCAACGGAAAGGGCGCAAAAAACGGAATACTTTTTAAAACTGCGGTTTCGCTTGAAACAGCGGGAAGAATCGGGATTATTGCACTCGACAAAACAGGCACAATAACAAAGGGAGAACCCGAGGTTACAGATATTATCGGCGGAGAAGATTTGCTCGGTATGGCGTATGGTCTTGAAATCAAAAGTGAGCATCCGCTGGCAAAGGCAATTGTAAAACACGCTGAGGAATCGGGAACCGTTGTTCTCGAAACTGAAGATTTTGAAATTTTCCCCGGCGGTGGACTTACCGCCGTTCTTGGCGGTGAAGTGATTTGCGGTGGCAACGCCGAATTTGTGGGAAAATATGCGGAAATAAGCAAAGAAATGCGTAACACTGCAAACAAATTGGCGTCAGAGGGCAAAACCGCAATATTCTTTGCAAAAGGAAAGAATGTTTTAGGTATTATTGCCGTTGCAGATACAATAAAGGAAGACAGTAAAAAGGCAATTTCGGAACTTAAAAATATGGGTGTTCGGGTTGTTATGCTGACGGGTGATAATTCGCTCACCGCAAGTGCTATCTCAAATCAAGTTGGAGTTGATGAAGTTGTTTCTGAACTAAAACCCAACGGAAAAGAATTTGCTGTTATGAAACTTCAAAAGGAAGGAAAAG
>JAZTXU010000235.1:0-3800 GCA_045636565.1 Acutalibacteraceae bacterium | reverse complement strand
GTACCATCAAAACAGTAAAGCCCGTGTTCATCACGCGGAAAGTGTGCAGGCACCCAATCAAGAATAACACCTATTCCGTTTTGATGCATAATATCAACAAATCTTTTGAAATCTTTAGGTGTGCCGTAACGCGAGGTAGGGGCAAAATACCCCGTCACCTGATAACCCCACGAGCCCTCGAATGGATATTCCGTTATTGGCATAAGCTCAACATGGGTATAATTCATCTGTTTGAGGTAAACCGAAAGTTCTTCTGCCAGTTTAACATAGTTATAAAAATTCCCGTCCTCATATCTTCGCCACGAACCTAAGTGAAGTTCATAAATATTTACCGGTGAATCATATATATTAACCGAGGCTCGCTTTATAAGCCACTCGGAATCCTGCCACTTATAATTATCGTTTCCGTAAACCTTTGAAGCGGTACCGGGGGCGGTTTCAAAATGTCTGCCATAAGGATCAGATTTTAAAACTACAGTTGAATCCGATTTTTCTACTGCATATTTATAATTATCAAATTCGCGAATACCCTCAATCTCCGCCTCCCATATTCCGTTACCGACAGGAAGCATAGGATTACGCAAATTATCCCATTCATTAAAATCGCCAACAACCGAAACCGATTTGGCGTTCGGTGCCCATAAACGGAAAAACACCGTTTTTTCCATTAAGAACGAGCCGAAATATTCATAAGAATCAGTTAAAAAAGCGACACTGAAATCATTTGGAACTTCTATCATATCAAAACTCCTTTAAATATTATATCAATACATTTCCCCATTTTCAAGTAAATTTTGTCAATTTTCCAAGATTAATTTAGAATATTATTTCAAGTTTTTGTATACTTTGCATAAAAAACTATACTTTTCGACCTATAACAACACAATTTTGCGACTTTTTTAATAAAGATGTTGATAATTCAATTTCAAAATGCTATAATATAACCATTAAATATAAATATTGATTTTTGGAGGTATTCTCTTGGCTAGCAATATTATAATCACTAGTGACAGTACGACCGACTTGAGTCCTGAACTTAAAGCGCGTTACAATGTTAAAACTCTTCCTTTAGGAATAACCTTGGGTGACAAAACTTATTCCGACGGTGTGGATATTACACCTGACGATGTTTATGAACACCACAGTAAAACAGGCGAACTTCCCAAAACCGCAGCCGCAAACATTGGTGACTTTGAAGAATTTTTCAAGCCTTTTGTTGAAGAAGGCAAGACCATTATTCATTTCTCTTTAAGCGCTGAAATGTCTTCAACCTTTAATAATGGCCGTTTAGCGGCATCAGAATTTGACAATGTTTATGTTATTGATACCAGAAACCTTTCCACAGGCGGCGGTCTTTTAGTTGTTGCCGCAGCAGAAATGGCAGAGAAAGGTATGTCGGCAGAAGATATTGTTGCCGAAATCGAAAAATTAATTCCTTGTGTTGATGCTTCGTTTGTTATTGATAGTCTTGAATATCTCCACAAGGGTGGTCGTTGCTCTGCTTTGGCAATGCTTGGCGCAAACCTCTTAAAGTTAAAGCCTTGCATTGAAGTTAAAAACGGTGCTATGGGCGTTGGCAAAAAATATCGTGGCAAATATGGCGATGTGCTTTTGACCTACGTTAAGGAGCGCATTGGTGATGCAAGTGATATTGACCTTGACCGCGTTTTCGTAACACATGCAGGATGTGACCCCGAAATAGTTGAAAAGGTTGCAAATGAAGTTAAGTCTCTGGCTCCTTTTAAAGAGGTTTTTGTAACAAGGGCCGGTTGTACTATTTCTTCTCACTGCGGTGCTAACACATTGGGCGTTCTCTTTATCCGCAAAAATCCTATTGCATAAAAGTAACAACAATCCCTCTGCCGCATATAATAAGGCAGGGGGTTTCAGGGATATCCCGTAAAATATCGGCGGTAGTTGGCTATCTATCTTTAAATTACCGATACTCCCCTTTAATATAGATAGGCTGCCGCAAAACGGCAGCCTTTACTATTAATATTACATAATACTGCACAATATAAGCATTTCCCTAAGTTTTTTGTATATACTTTCGGCATCTTCAACAGGCAAAGGGTTCTTCCCCTTACCTATTTCAACCGTAAATCCGGGGCGACCAAATTCTTCAATAAACCAATCCTTAAAACCGCCCCCCGTTGCTATTTTTGAAGGCACATCCAAAGCATATCCGCTCGCAGTAGCCATTATTTCAGCCATTTTGCGGCTTCTTGGAGGTTGCTTTGTTCCATAACTCCAATAAATTACTTCACCCTGACTGTGAAGCGCGGTTACATGCCTTATCTGAACCTTTCGGCAAAAATCAGTGAGTGCTATCGTTTCAGGCTCGCTTTCGGGCTTGTATCCGCCAAACCGAGTCGGCGAAGGACCATATATGCCCTCCTGCCGTTCCCTTTCACGCAGTTCGTGCCAACCTGCATTAAAATTGTGGTTTATATCCACCCCACGAGCATTGGCGTTCCAATGCTCAAAATCATATTTGCAGATTTTAGCAAGACTTTCCGCTTTATCAGCACAACCAAGGCTTCCAAGCAAGGAAATATCACAACCGTCGGGATTAACACAAGGCACAAATATTATTCCGCGTCCTTTTAGCGCACGCCTTACATTTATGCCTGCTATGTAACCGTTATTTTCTATTGCTTCTGCCAATTCTTCAATAAACATAAGCAAAACATTAGAGGTTATACGCTCGCTTCCGTGAAAAGCTGCTGTCATAAGTGCATATTGCGAGGCGGTACCTATTTTGAGCGCGTTTATAACCTTTCCCATACAGCTGCGTCCAATTACAATTTTTTTAATAAATCCGTATTTTTCACAAAGGCTTTCTATAACCCTTTGTCTGCCCATATAATTATATTCCCTTGAATTTACAATACGTTCCATTTTGTTCACTCCTAAAATCAACCATCAATACTAATATATATTTACAAAGGATGAAAATAATGAATCTTAATGAAAAACAACTTACCGCCGAATACATTTATGAAGGTCGAATCATAAAACTCCGACGCGATACCGCACTTCTTCCAAATGGTGCTACCGCTACAAGAGAGGTTATTGAGCATAACGGCGGTGTTTGCGTTGCCGCTCTTACCGATGAAAACGAATTACTTTTTGTAAGACAATTTCGTTATCCTTATTTTGAAACTGTGCTTGAAATTCCTGCGGGAAAGCGTGATAGCGCAGACGAAGACCCACTTGCTTGCGGCATTCGTGAATTAAGAGAAGAAACAGGTGCTACTGCCCAGAAATTCATTCCTTTGGGCGAATTATATCCTTCCCCTGGTTATTGCGGTGAAATTATTTGGTTATTTGCCGCTACCGGTCTTACCTTCGGTGAAGCAGACCTTGATGAAGATGAATTTTTAAATGTTGAAAGAATCCCGCTCGAAAAAGCGGTTCAAATGATTCTGTCAAACGAAATAAAAGACGCTAAAACCCAAGCCGCCGTGCTTAAGCTTAAAATATTAAAGGATAGCGGTAAAATTTAAAACTTATACGGAATAACACCCCATAATAATCGAATAATATTTATTGGGTGATTATTTTGGGTTTTAAGAAAAATATTTGCGCAGTTTTTGTCATATCATTACTTGGCAATTTGGGACATTTTTTATTTGAATGGACAAATAAAAACACCGTAATAGGTTTGTTCTTTCCCGTAAACGAAAGCATTTGGGAGCATTTAAAGCTTTTATTCTTCCCATCGCTTATATACTTTTTATATGAATATTTCACTCTTAACGACAGACCAAAAAATTATATACCCGCCGCTATAAAGG
>JAZTXU010000234.1:0-15221 GCA_045636565.1 Acutalibacteraceae bacterium | reverse complement strand
GATTTTGCAGATAGGCGCGGTTAAGCTTGATAGTGACTTTAATATAATTGATACATTTGAAGCAACTGTGAAATCCTCAGTTTCTAAAAGGCTTTCAAAGCGTTTTACCGAGCTTACGGGCATAACAAAGGAAATGATGCTCAGAGGTGTTACGCTTGCTGATGCCGTGAGCAGATATAACGACTGGATAGGCAACGATACCGTTACCATGACCTGGAGTAATTCCGACCTTTTCACCATCCTTGAAAATCAAAGGTATCTTTTAAAAGGCATTATTTTTAAAATTGATAGGTATCTCGACCTGCAAAGATATATTCAGGGCGAAATGGCGCTTTTAGGTCACGAATGTAAATCACAGATAGCGCTTGGCACTGCCGCGGAAATTTTAGGTATAACCACCGAGGGTTATGAACTGCATACCGCTAAGGATGATAGTCTTTTATGTGCAGCGCTTCTTAAAAGTCATTACTGTGAAAAACGATTCACCCCAATGATAAAAGATACCGCTAACCCCGAGTTTTACCGCCGACTTTGCTATAAGCCGTTTTATATCGATAAAATTAATGATTCAAATATTGATAAATCAGAGCTTAAATTTAATTGTGATGTCTGCCAAGGGAAGATGAAGCGTCAAAGTAAATGGCGTTTTCACAATAGAAATTTCACAGCAGATTTTTATTGTAGCAACTGTGATAAAAAGTATGTGTGTAGGGTTAGTTTTAAAAAGACCTATGATGATGTGGTGGTAAAACGCCACATTAAGGTAAAAGTTCCGAAGGAGAATGCGGATGCAATGCCTGCTGTGCCCAAGGAAGTGTGATGCAATTCGCACCGAAACTGAAAATTTAAAAGGCTATTGTCGTATGCCCTTGCTACCGAAAATTGCAAGGGCTGCTTTGCATTACTGGGAGGAGCCGTGTATCAGCGGCAAAAACGGCTCAGGAACGATTTTCTTCAGTGGTTGCACACTTCGGTGTGTCTATTGCCAGAACGCCGAGATTAGCCGTGAAAACAACGGTAAAATTATAACTGTTGAGCGACTTGCTCAAATTTTTAAGGACCTTGAGATGATGGGGGCTCACAACATTAATCTTGTAACAGCCACTCATTTTGTGCCTCAAATCATTGAGGCGTTGAATATCTACAAGCCTAATATCCCGATAGTTTATAATTCGAGCGGATATGAGAATGTTGATACACTTAAAATGCTCGAAAATTATATCGATATCTATCTTCTTGATTTTAAATATATGTCACAAGAAAGGTCGCAAAAACTATCATCCGCCGCCGATTATCCAAAAGTATGCAAGGATGCAATCTTAGAAGCTGTCCGTCAACAACCAAAATGCGTTTTTGAAGGCGGTATAATGAAAAAAGGTGTAATTATAAGACATCTGCTTTTGCCTCAGGCAACGGGAGAAGCGATAGAAATATTCGAATGGATAAGACAAAATGCACCCTCAGCCTTTTTTAGCATAATGAGCCAGTATATACCGTGCGGAAAGGCACTTGATATGCCAGTTATAAATAGAAAAATAACAGTGAGAGAATATAAAAAGGTTGTTGATTATATTTTAGAAAGCGGGTTTGAAAATTGCTATATCCAAGAGCGCAGTAGCGCTAGTAAGGATTTTGTGCCCAGCTTTGATTTAACGGGAATTTAAAAATGCACCTCAAATTGAGGTGCATTTTTTAACTAAAACTACCGTTTTCAAGATGTAATATATTGTCACACGCGCTAAGGGATGTGTTTCTGTGTGTGATTAAAATTATTGTTTTATCAGTGAATTCTTTGAGGTTTTTAATAAGCTGTGCCTCGGTTGCTTCGTCCAATGCAGAGGTTGATTCATCGAGCAATATTATCGGCGCATCAAAAAGCAGTGCACGGGCGATTGCAATTCGCTGAATCTGCCCTTCTGAAAGGCCACCGCCGCGCTCTGTGAGCACAGTATCAAGTCCCTCAGGTAATGAAGTGATAAAATCATAGATAACTGCCGCTTTTGCAGCCTTGAGGATATCCTCATCACTAACATTATTATCGCATAAAGCAATATTTTCGCGTATCGTGCCAGAAAGAATCATATTGCCCTGAGGAACATAAGAAAACATAGGGCGAGTGGTTTCGTTTATTGTAGTCTTTCCATCGAAAGAAAGAGTTCCTGCAATGGGTGAGTAAAGACCTAAAAGCAGTTTAAATAGAGTGCTTTTACCGCTACCCGATTCGCCTGTAATAGCAGTTACTGTGTTCCTTTTAATTTGGAAAGAGCAGTCATTTAAAAGCAAAGACTTATCATAAGCAAAGGTAATCTTTTTACCGATGATGCTATTAAAATAATCGTTAATCCTTTTAACATGCTTTTTATCAAGTGTGGATGGCTCGTTTTCTAATTCTTCAAGGGTGATGAGCCTTTCTGCTGAAGCAATCATAGAATAGTATCTTGGTATAACGCCTGAAATATTTTGAAGGGGAGCTCGAAGCATTGAAATAAGTTGCAGAAAATAAATCAGTGTGCCCGCAGTCATAACCCCTGCAGCGATTTTTGCCGCCCCCCAAACAAGCACTCCATAGTATCCCGCGGTGAATAAAAAGTACATACCTATGGATACAAAAATTGATAACAAATTGCGCTTTATTTTCAGGTCTTTATTCATTTTCATATATTCGTTAAGCTTACAGAATAATGGTGCCTCTCCCGAAAAGGTTTTAACAACAATAATATTGGCAAAGCATTCTTGCAAGAAAGAACGGGTTTGGCCCTCACTGTGTTGAACCTGCTTGTGAAGCTTTTTATATCGGCTGCTTATAATTCTGCCAAAGAGAGGAAAGAAAAATCCAACAATTAAAACTGCAATAGCAAATATGTAATTTTGAACCCAAATTGCCACAATACCCGCGATAATTTTGGTTGTCATAGAAACAACACTCGGAATTATTGAAACACAACCATTTACTACCTGCTCCACATCAGAAGAAAAGCGGTTAAGTAAATCTCCCGAATGATACTGAGTGATATGCGCATATTTTTTTCGCAAGGTCACTGTGAACATATGGTTACGAAGTGCTATATTCATATCACTCGAAACCCGCACGCTTATCATAGAAATCGCCGCATTAAGAGCCATTTGAATTATAATCAAAGCAAGGAGACTTAATCCACCCAAAATAAGTGCATTTTGAGCATTGGCAGCAGTATCTATAACATTTTTCGATAGATAAGCCAGCATCACATAGATAAGCGCGGCGGCAATATTAAGTAGGGAAATCAGTGCCACATGGGGCAAAAAACGCTTAGTGTGTTTATAAATCCACGCAATAGATGTTTTATTAGCTTTCATTCTTCTAAAATTCCATTTTCCTTTAAAGTTTTAATAAAGATATCAATATTGCTTAATGCTAAAACTGTTGATATATTGTAGTTTTCCAGCAGTGCATTTAGCATTTGTTCTTTATTAACCTCACCTGAGACAAGCATATTCCATAAAAACACAGAACTTCCTGTAAGAAAAATAGTGCTGTTAAAATCTTTTTGTATGGTCTTATCGCAGATAATAGCATACTCTCCATTTTCTTTTTTTAAGGAAAAGCCTTGTTTGATTTTCACATTTACACCTGATTTCATTAAATAATAAAGCCAGACTTGCAATTTTTATAATTATATACTAAAATATATTATAATGCAAGTACCCAGTAAAGGAGCTCGTTTTATGGATGCCTTTTTTGAACAGTTAGTTTCAATAAAAAAAACCGCAAAAACTTGGATGCTTTATATAGCAATTTCCATTGTTGCGATAACCCTTATTGCTATTTCAATTCTTATTTTGAACTCACTGGCTTTTATTGCAACAGTAGGTATTATCTACGGTGCATATAAATTGTATTCTATGCTTTCGGTTGAATATGAATATATTTTAACCAATGGAACGGTGGATATTGATAAAATAATTGCTAAAAGTTCAAGAAAAAGGATGCTTAGCTTCGAATTATCCGATGTTGCCCGCCTTGAAAAATATAGTGCAAATGCAAAGCCAGTAGGCGAGTTTAAAAGCACAATTTTTGCTTGCAATGAATCAGACCAAAACGCCTATTTTATGGTTATTGATAAAGAAATGGGCGGCAAGCATTTGCTTGTTTTTTCACCTAATGAAAGAATGCGCGAAGGAATGGTTAAGTTTTTACCAAAATTTATAGCCAACAGCGCTTTTAAGGAGCAATTTTAATGAAGGTTTTAACATGCGCACAGGTTAAAACTGCAGAGGATAATGCCGTTAAAAACGGCATTTTTTCTTATGCACAGCTTATGAAAAATGCAGGCGAGGGCGCTGCAAAAATTATTGTAGAAAGATTCCCCATTTCAGGCAAGCACATTTGTGTTCTTGCGGGATGCGGCAATAATGGGGGAGATGGGCTTGTTATTGCGAGTGAACTCAGAAAATTAGGCGCTAAGGTGCGCTTGTTACTGCCCTTTGGTTCTCCCGCAACTGATACTGCAATGTGCTTTAGTGAGGTTGCAAGTCAAATTCTTGTTTTGGATGATTTTGCGGGGGAATTTGATATTGTTATCGATGCGCTTTTTGGCATCGGTCTTAATAGAATTTTATCGGGCGAAATTGCCGGTCTGATTGAAAAAATTAATGCGTATGACTGCGTGAAAATTGCAATAGATGTGCCAAGCGGTGTGTTTTGTGATGGCGGCACAGTTGCATGTGCCTTTAAAGCAGACCTCACAATTTCTTTTTCTTGCTATAAATTATGCAATTTATTACCGCAAACCAGTGAGTATTGCGGTGAGGTTATTGTTTGTGATATCGGCATTCCGCTTAATGACTATGCCTACACGACCATTGAAGCACCAATTAAGAAAAAGAGACCAAAAAACTCACATAAGGGCACGTTTGGAAGTGCATTGCTCTTTTGTGGTAGTTACGGTATGTGCGGTGCCGCGATTTTAGCGGCCCGTGCGGCCTTGCGAAGTGGCGTTGGAATTTTGAAAGCACTTGTTTGTGATAAAAATTATGCTGCTTTCACTTTAAGTGTTCCTGAGGCGGTAACAATCCCTGTTCCCACAACCCAAAGTGGTGCGCCCGATGTGTATGATAAAATAATATTATCTTCGATTTCGAGCAGTTCTGCAATGCTCATCGGTTGCGGTCTTGGCACAAGCGATGATGCTGCTAAGCTTATAAGGCGAACTCTTGAAATAACAAATATACCCACCGTTGTTGACGCGGATGGAATAAATATAGTGTCAAAAAGCATAAATTTAATCAGAAATATCAAGGCTCCTTTAATACTCACTCCCCATCCCAAGGAAATGGCACGTCTTTGTGGCACTACCGCCGAGGATATTGAGTCAAACAGAGTAAAGTATGCGAAAAAATTTGCTGCCGAAAATCGCTGTGTTCTGGTGCTTAAGGGCGCTAACACAGTGGTAGCCGCGCCTGATGGCAGGATTTATTTCAATACCACCGGTAATTCGGGTCTTGCCACGGGCGGAAGCGGCGATGTGCTTTCGGGTATGATAGTATCCAGACTCGCCCAGGGCTATGAGCCACTTGAAGCGGCGCTTTCATCGGTTTGGTTGCACGGCAAGGCTGCAGATAGCGTCGCGCAAAAAATGTGTGAAAGAGCAATAATACCAAGTGATATAATTGAGGAGCTTAAAGTGATATCTGATTAGGAGATGTTTATTTGAAGCTCAAAGCGTTGTGTGCCGTTTTTATATTTATCATATTATGCGGATGTGGTAACAGTAAGGTTGTAACACCCGTGATTAATAATATTGATTTCACAGCACAAATCAAATTTTCCGATGAGCATTATGTTTGCGATGTAAGCGTGTATGATGAAAATATCGATGTTAAGGTTGTGAATCCTCAAGAAATCAAGGGTTTAACATTTCATTATTCTGATTCAACGGTATCGGTTGAACACCTTGGCATAAAGTATACGCCGGATGCTGGCAATATGCCCGCAGGCGGTGTTGCGGTTATTTTGACCGATGTTATAAATCATATAAATAAAGAGGGTTTAACCGCCGTTTTTAATGAGGGAAATTGCGTTATAAACAGTAGGGCGGGGGAGCACAAATTCACTTTTGAGTTTTCGCCCGCGGGATTACCTCTTGAATTGGAAATTCCAAATATAAATTACACAGTAAAATTTAATAATGTAACTATAAAATAAAGGAGATAGATTAACTATCTCCTTTAATGTTTATTATCTTTGCGCCTAAAATTTCAGCATCTTCTTTAATGTGGGTTATCATTATCACAGGTTTCCCCTTATTTAAAAATTCCTGCTTAATTATATTGGCGATAATTATTTTGTTTTCGTAATCTATTCCTGTAAACGCTTCATCGAGTATCAGTGCATCACCGCCGTAGGCTATTGCTCTGATAATAGCAATACGGCGTTTCATACCTCCGCTAAGCTCATTCACGCGCTTTTTAGCAATATCCGATAAATTTGCTTTTTTAAGCAATTCATCAGCAAAGGGGTATTGCTGTTTCTTGAGCGGCATTTTTATATTTTTTATAGCACTTAAAGTTTCGATGAGCCTGTTCTCTTGAAAAACGTATGAAATCTTTTTAGGGGCAGTAACACTGCCGCTTTGCGGTTTTTCAAGACCTAAAATTAGTCTTGTAACGGTTGTTTTTCCGCTTCCTGATTCACCGAAAATGCAAACACATTCACCCTTATTTACCTTAAGACTGAAATTTTTCAAAATATCAGTCTTAGGGTAGGAAAAGGAAACGTTTTCAAGTTTTATCATCAATATTTTCCCCCTTTGAATTAAATTTCCGCCAAAGGAATTTAAGAAGATATTCGAAGATAAGACTTAAAATTACAATGGTAACTGTGAGCGCGTAAACCTGCGGATAATCAAGGTTGCCTTTTGCGCGGTAAATATTTTTGCCTATTGAAATTGCGGGTGTGCAAAGCACCTCTGCTGCAACCCCCGATTTCCATGCAAATCCCAGTCCGCCCACGCAAGCGGATAAAATACTATTGATAATTATTGGCAGTTTAATATTAAACAGAATCTTAAACTTACCCATACCAAATACCTCACCCATTTCACAAAGCTTGGTATCTGCATTTTTAATCCCATCGTGCACGGGTTGCCACATCATAGGTGCTACCATTAAAAGCGATATAAATATCGGTAATTTATCAACGGTTATAAAGAGATACATAAGTATTATAAATGATACCACAGGCACCGCACGGATAATTTTGATTATAGGAGATAAAATCACATCTGCAAACCAAATGTTGCTGGTTATCATACCTAGAGCTATACCCAATATTACGCCAAGCAAAAAACCTGCAAAAATTCTGAGTAATGTGGCGCTCGTTGCCTTCCAGAATGATAATTGTGGGAGGAGGGTAATGAGTGATTTTATAACCACGAAGGGACTTGGAAGAAAGAGGGAAAGCTCATCACCTACAAGTCGGCTTGCCGCCTCCCAGATTAAAATCCAAAAGGCGGCAGCTAAAATCATTTCTAATGTTCTGCTCAGTTTGTTATTTCGCGCCATAATAAAAATCTGCATCGGGCAATTTGCCGCCGATAGAAGTTTTGTCGTAATCAAAGAGAACCTTGAAGTATCCTTCGATAGAATTTTTCATTTCGTCACCTGTAACATAGGTAATGTTGCAGTTTGGTATAGCATATCTTGCTATTGCAGAATCTGCGGTAATTTCATATTTTGTGCACATATCTGCCGCTTCGTTAATATTATTTAACGCATATTCAACAGATGCCTTATATTCTTCAAGGAATTTTTCAACAGCTTTAGGATTTTCATCGATGTATGAATCAAGGGCCACAACGCATCCCATCATAAGGCTGCTGTCAGAAACTGCATCCCATTCTATATTCATACTGAGAGCGCGCCTTAAAGTGCCTTTTTTTGTAAGAACTGTGGTTGCGGCAGGTTCAGGAACCATAGCAACATTTGCCTTACCACTAACGAGAGCGCCCACCAACTCATCATTTGTAGCAACAAAGTTAAGTGTTACATCACTATCTGGGTCTACACCGTTCTCTTTCAAAACATAACGAAGAATATATTCGGGATTAGAGCCTTCGCCTGTCGAATAAATGGTTTTGCCCTTGAGGTCGGATATCGAATTGATTTCTTTGCCATCTTCAATAATAGAAAGAACTCCCAGTGTGTTAACGGCAAGCATTTTGATTTTACCCTCGGTCTTATTATAAAGCTTTACGGCAAGGTTTGTGGGAACAGAGGCGATGTTAATTTCGCCCGAAACAATTTTACCGCTGATTTCATCGGCAGAGGAGGCAACAGTGAAGCTATAGTTGTTAGCCGCGGTGCCCGCCTGTGAATCAGACATTAACTTTGCCATACCTACACCTGTGGGGCCCTTAAGACAGGCGACTGTCATATCAACAGCTTTATAAGAGCCGCATCCTGCGAGGCACAAAGCCAACACAAGACTTAAAACAATTGCTAAGATACTCATTAATTTTTTCATTTTTATCATCCTTTTATTTTATTATGAAGTTTTGACCTTCACGAATTATAAGACCGCTTTCTTCAAGAGAGGCAATATCGCGGTAAAGACTTGTTCTGCCCACATTTAATCGTCTTGCCAGTTCGGACATACCAAATTTTAACTTCACCTGATTTTTAGCATCTGCTTGAGATAACAAAAACTCATACAACTTTTGTTCGGTTGATTTCGCCGAAAAGGTGTCAATTTTTCGATTTAGAAAGCGAATTTTATCGCTTAGGTACTCAATATAGTTAATCGCAACAGCAGGATATGAAGCAAGAATATTTTTGAAATTAACTTCCGAAATATAAACAACCTCACAAACACCGTCCGCAATTATACTGCTTGAGCCTTCTTTCCAGCTGCCGAAAACCGAAGCTGCACCGAAAAGCTCGCACTCATTCAGAGAGCGCATTTTAACACAATTTCCTGTATCGCTTTGTCGCATTATAGTTGCTTTACCGCTTTTCAAAATGCCAAGCATTCCGATTTTATAAAGCTCGCCGCCGCGATTAACGGTAACGCACTCAGCGAGTGTTTCATAGATATTGTTTTCCATTAACTCACTTAATCCGTCAAATAAAAAGCAGTGCAGGGTCATCACCTCCAAATTGTACCAAATGGAACAGCCTTTATTTATTATATACCACAAAAATAAAAAATGCAACAAAAAAATGCCCGTTTTTTACGGACATTTTATTTGAATAAAATTACTTCTGCATTCCTGCGTAAAGGTTTTCAAATTCTTTTGAAAACTCCTTGCTTTCGGCATTTTTCTCGCTTATCTGTTCACGCGTTGCATCAAGAGAGGCAACAAGAGATTCAACCTTAGAAACAAAATCAGCACTTGTTTGCAAAATTTCTTCCTTAAGCGAATTTAAAGATTCGTGCGCCTCATCAATGCAGCCAAGGTTTTTTTCGATTTCCTTTTGGCTCATCTCTTGAGACTCAGCAGAGTTTTGCATAATCGATTTTGCATTTGACTGCGCCACAAGGTAAAGTTTGCCTATATTTTGAGAAAGGCGTTCAATCTCATCGTATTTATCGGTGTATTCCTTAAGCTGCGCTTCAACCTTAGCCTTTGCTGATTTGATTTCATCAAGCTGCGCATTCACATTAACAAGCGTGTTATCAAGTTCACCGATTCTATCGTTAAGTGATGTTTCTTTTGCGGAAAAATCCTTATGAGTTTTCTCAATGTAGGCTATCACATCGTCACAATTAAATCCGAAAAGACTTTTTCTAAAGCCAACCGACATTTTATCATCCCTTTTATTGTGTATTACGACAATTTTAGATATTATAGCAGATATTTTATGATTTTACAAGTGTTTAAAATAATGCAGGTTATCAGTCTTTGAAAGCGGGGTCAATATCAAGAGTTGCGAAATAATCGGCGGGGGTTTGAGCACGTCTAATCATTTTTAGGCTACCGTCTGCCTTTAAAAGCATTTCAGCGCATCTTAACTTGCCGTTATAGTTATATCCCATTGAATGGCCGTGCGCTCCTGCATCGTGTATAACAAGATAATCACCGATTTCCACCTGCGGCAGTTCACGGTCAACCGCAAACTTATCATTGTTTTCGCATAGTGAGCCAACAACATCAAATTTTCCAACCGTGGGTGCGTTTTCCTTACCTAAAACAGTTATGTGGTGGTATGCGCCGTACATTGCAGGGCGCATTAAATCACAACAGCTTGAATCAAGACCTATGTATTCCTTATAAATATGTTTTTTATGAATAGCCTTTGAAACAAGATAGCCGTAGGGTCCGGTTATATATCTACCCATTTCTGTGAAAAGCGAAATTTGAAGACCGCTTGGCGCAACAATTTCATCATATACCTTTTTAACAGCATCGCCGATTGCAAAGATATCAACAGGCTCCTCGGTAGGCTTATATGGAATACCAATACCGCCCGAAAGGTCAATAAATTCAATGTCAATATCAAGCTTTTCCTTGATTTCGAGCGCAAACTTAAAGAGCTTTTTAGCAAGACGGGGATAATATTCTTCTATAAGAGAGCAGCTTGCAAGCATTGAATGAATACCAAAATGCTTAACTCCCTTTGATTTTAAAATGGCAAAAGCTTCAAGTATCTGCTCGTGTGTCATACCAAACTTAGTATCGTGAAGATGTCCCATTATATCATTGGTTATATTAAATTTACCCGGGTTGTATCTTGCACAAAAGGTGTCAGGCAGGGGAGCGATACTCTCAAGAAATTCGATATGGGTTATATCGTCAAGATTAATGATAGCTCCCGCTTCAAGCGCAGCTAAATATTCTTCTCGGGTGGTTTCGTTAGAACTAAAAATAATGTTTTGACCTTTTACACCGCACTTTGTAGAAATCATAAGTTCAGGTATGGATGCACAGTCGGTACCGCAACCAAGCTCGTTTAAAAGTCTTATAATTTCTGGGTTTGGCAGAGCTTTAACTGCAAAGTATTCCTTAAAACCTTTATTCCAAGAAAAAGCTTTGTATAAATCTGTAACACACTTTCTGATGCCGCTTTCGTCATAAACATAAAACGGTGTTGGGTATGATTTTTCCCAACTTATAACATCTTCTTTTGTAAACGGTACTAATTTCATAAGGGTCACCTTTCAGGGATTAAATTAAACTTTTTAGATTTTCAATTTCATCAAGCCAGATTCGAGCGCTTGCATCTGTTGGCATCCGCCAGTCACTGCGAGGGGAAAGACTGATGGAGCCTATTTTTGGTCCGTCGGGAATGCAAGAGCGCTTGAATTGTTGAGAGAAAAATCTTCTTGTGAATATTGATAGCCAGTGGATAATGGTTGCATCATTATAAGCACCGTCAAAAGCTATTTTTGCAAGACGGAATATTTTAGCAGGTGTTTCACCAAATCTAAGCATATGATAAAGAAAGAAATCATGCAACTCATAAGGACCAACTAAATCTTCGGTTTTTTGGGCAATATCGTCATTTTGAGTGGCAGGAAGCAGTTCGGGAGAAACGGGTGTATCAAGAATATCAAGCAAAACCTTGCAAAGCTCACCGCCGTTTAGCTGTGCTTCATAATTTACAATTTCTTTTATTAGTGTTTTGGGCACAGAGGAATTAACGCCATACATTGACATATGGTCACCGTTATAGGTAGCCCAGCCAAGCGCAAGCTCAGAAAGGTCACCTGTTCCTACCACTATGCCGCCGCATTGGTTTGCAATGTCCATCAGCACCTGAGTGCGCTCCCTTGCCTGAGAGTTTTCATAGGTCACATCATAATTAGAGGCATCCTGACCTATATCCTCAAAATGAGAAATCACACTTTTGGTAATATTGATTTCCTTAATCGTAACACCAAGCAACTCGCAAAGCTTAACAGCATTTGATTTTGTTCTGCTTGTAGTACCAAAGCAGGGCATAGTAACAGCTAAAATATCACTCGGCTTTCTGCCAAGCAATTTCATAGTCCGAACACAAACAAGCAGAGCTAGCGTGCTATCAAGTCCTCCCGAAATGCCGATAACTGCCTTGTTTGCGCAGGTGTGTTGCATTCTCTTGCGAAGACCAAAGGACTGTATTTTAAGCACTTCTTCGCAATATTCATTAAGATTTTTTTGCGGAATAAATGGAGTGGGTGAAATATGCTTTGTTATTTGTGTTTCGCGGATTGGTTGGTTAAAATATATATTAGCAGTGTTTTTATCGTTTCCAGGTGTAAATGATGTGTTTTTACGGCGCTTATAGTTAAGGGCGCCAACATCAATTTCGCCTATTATCATTTCTTTATCTGCAAAAGGCAGATTTTCATTAATGATTATTCCGTCATCGCAAATTATATTGTGACGGGAGAAAACGGCATCCTGAGTTGATTCGGAATAGTCAGCAGTAGCATAAATATATCCGCAAAAAAGACTTGCTGAGGCAGAGCAAACAACTGCTCTGCGGAAATCAGCCTTGCCGGCAGTTTCACTTGAAGCAGAAAGATTGGCAATGATTAATGCACCATCATGGCAAAGTTTTGTTGCAGGGGTATCGGCGCTCCATAGGTCATCACATATCTCAACACCAAAGGTGAAATCCGTGCAGTTAGAGTTTCTGAATATCATTGAACCAAATTTTACCGAA
The DNA here is from genome assembly GCA_045636565.1 of Acutalibacteraceae bacterium. Lineage (GTDB taxonomy): Bacteria > Bacillota > Clostridia > Oscillospirales > Acutalibacteraceae > UBA737. The sequence goes on along the minus strand of JAZTXU010000234.1, from coordinate 2,594 downwards.
TCACCGCCAATAATAATATCGGTTGTTTTGTCAAGCTCACTTCCACAATTAAAAGTACGCTTTTCATAAAATTCGCCGCAGTTTTGAAGATTTGATTTAGGAACAATACCAATAATTTTACCGTTATATAAAACAGCAGCACAGTTATATAGCTTATTATTATAGCTTAGGGGAACGCCTACAACAACTACCGGGTATTTTCCTGAGGTAAAATCACGGATTTCGCATAGGGCGGAATGTGATTGGGCAATTAACTTATTTGAGAAAAACAAATCGCCGCAGGTATAGCCGGTTACACAAAGCTCCGGCAAAACAATCAAATTAACACCTGCGTTATCTGCCAGATCAATTTTTTCAAAAATCTTTGAAGTATTGCTTTTAACATCCGCAACCGTAATTTCAATAGACGCCGCAGCAACCTTTACTAAGCCATCTTTCATGCAAATACCTCCGATGGATATAAGTATATTAATAATATGCTTTATTTAAATATTTGTCAAGTGGTTGGATATTTATCAATAATAATTGGTAAAATATTAACAAAGATTTAAAAAAATTTGTTTTTCTATTGATTTTTAGACATAAAATCATTATAATATATAAGGCAAAAAATGGATTATTTTTTAAGGAGAATTAAAATGACTACCAACAAAACCGTTTTAAAATGGCTTGACGAAATGAAGGAGCTTCTTACTCCCGACAATGTTGTTTGGATTAACGGCAGTGATGAGCAGCGCGAAGAGCTTCGTGAGGAGGCCGTAAAACTCGGCGAGCTTCACAAGCTTAATCAGGATAAGCTTCCCGGTTGCTATCTGCACAGAACTAATCCTAACGATGTTGCCCGTGTGGAGGATAGAACTTTCATCTGCACCGCAACTAAGGAGGAAGCTGGCCCCACAAACAACTGGTGCGAGCCTTCTGAAATGTATAAAAAGCTTTATGACATTGCACGCGGCAGCTATAAGGGCAGAACAATGTATATCATTCCATATTCAATGGGCCCCATCGGCTCACCTATTGCAAAGATAGGTATCGAGATTACCGATTCGGTTTATGTTGTTCTCAATATGCTTATTATGACCCGCGTAAGCCCCAAGGTGCTTGAGGTTTTAGGCGATAGTAACGACTGGGTACGCGGTCTGCACTCCAGATGCGATGTTGACCCTGAAAACAGATACATCTGCCATTTCCCGCAGGATAATACCATTATTTCCGTGAACTCAGGTTACGGCGGTAATGTGCTTTTGGGCAAAAAGTGCTTTGCGCTCCGCATTGCTTCCTATCAGGGCTGGAAAGAAGGCTGGATGGCTGAGCATATGCTCATCTTAGGTCTCCAGAATCCCAAGGGCGAGGTTCGCTATATAGCAGCAGCATTCCCATCTGCTTGCGGTAAGACCAACCTTGCAATGCTCATTCCCCCCGAATATCTCCGTAAGAAGGGCTATAAGATTTGGACAGTAGGTGACGATATCTCCTGGATGAAGATAGGTCCCGACGGCAGACTTTATGCTATCAACCCCGAAAACGGCTTCTTTGGCGTTGCACCAGGCACTAACGAGCATTCTAATTTCAATGCTCTTGAAAGCACAAAGAAGAACACAATTTTCACTAATGTTGCATTAAATCTTGATGATAACACCGTTTGGTGGGAAGGCCTTGATAAAAATCCGCCTGAAAACGCACTTGAGTGGAAGGGTAACCCTTGGAACCCCTCAATGTTCGTTAAGGCTGATAAGTCAACCTATGCGGCACATCCCAACTCAAGATTCACAGCTCCTGCTGAAAATTGCCCCTGCATTTCTGATGAGTTTAATAAGGGCGAGGGCGTGCCGATTTCTGCTATTGTATTCGGCGGCCGCCGTGCTAAGTGTGCACCGCTTGTGTATCAATCTAAGGATTGGGTTAACGGCGTTTTCGTTGGCTCTGCTATGGCATCTGAGACCACTGCTGCAGCTGCAGGCGCGGTAGGCGTTGTTCGCCGCGACCCAATGGCTATGCTTCCTTTCTGCGGCTACAATATGGGCGATTACTTCGCACATTGGCTTGAAATGGGCGAAAAGCTTGGCGATAAGGCTCCTAAGATTTTCAATGTTAACTGGTTCCGCACCGATGATGAGGGCAACTTCGTATGGCCGGGATTTGGTGACAATATGCGTGTTCTCAACTGGATTATTGACCGTTGCGAGGGCAAGGCTGATGCTACCGAAACTCCTATTGGTTATGTTCCAATGCCTGAGGATATCGACCTTACCGACCTTGATATGGATATGGATACACTTAAATCTATCCTTAAGGTTGACAAGGATGTTTGGACTAAGGAATCTGAGGAAATTGAAGAGCACTATAAGAAGTTTGGCGATAAGCTTCCCGCACAGCTTAAAGAGCAGCTCAACAACCTTAAAGATAATCTTTCTAAGATGTAATCTAAACACAATTAAAGGTGCAACCCACAGTGAACCGCCCCAATTTGTGCGGACAGCACAAAAAAGGCATCTATGGTAGAAAATATTAAAATTTAAGCAACGAACTGACATCGCTTTTCGAGTGGTGTCAGTTTTGTTTTTAGTTGGATGCGTTGGTTGTTGTAGAAGTGA
>JAZTXU010000233.1:0-4720 GCA_045636565.1 Acutalibacteraceae bacterium | reverse complement strand
GGTATGAGTGACAGATTAGGTCTTGTTTCTTATGGTAATGATAATAATGAAGTATTCTTAGGACGCGATTTTTCCTCAACTCCTAACTACTCTGAAAAGACTGCAGCTGTAATCGATGAGGAAATCGAAAATGTTGTTATGGCACAGTATACTAAGGCTTTGGAATTGCTCAAAGGTGCTATGCCTAAACTTCATGAAGTTGCTAAGGTGCTTTTTGAAAAAGAAAAAATTTCAGGTGAAGAATTCCGCAATATAATGGAAGCATAATATAACAAAAACGGCACAAATGGTAAATTTGCGCCGTTTTTGATATTAAAAATTAAAATTTGGGAAAAATAACTTCGGTGATTATTTTGAAAAATAATTTAAAGTTGTTTTTTAAAACGGTTTTAATTTCGGTTATTTGTTGCGCTATTTTTGTAGGAGTGGGATATTTTTATCTTAACTCTAAAATAAGTAAGCCTGCTAAAACAAAGGTGGAAAACGAACCTTATTCATTCCCAATGCAAAATGTAGGAATAATGTTTAGTATCGAAGATGCCAGAACCTTTGTTTACCTTGATTTTAGTGAAAAAAGCGTGAATGTGATTATGCCTTATTCGCTAAAAGAATATGATTATCCGATAGATTTTACAGTAGATTCTGATTACACTCTTTTAAGCGGTATAATTGATATACTCGGTGGAATCGAACTTACAGAAAACAACAATCTTATTTATACAGGTGTTCAGGTGGTTGAAATTTTAACAGATTCACCCGATGATAATGTATTAAAAAGGGAAATTGTTGAAAAAATACTTTATAAAATTTCTAAAAGAGGTTTTTCGCGGCAAGATTTCTTATATATAACTGAAAACAGCAAAACGAATCTTACCGTGCCAAAATTTTATTATTGGCAGGACAGTATGAGTGAAATTTGTGAAAATGTAATAATATATGATTAAATGCGAGGAGGTGGGTATGCTTTGGCTATTGCTAAAAGACTGATTGCTTTGTTATTAGTATTGGGTACTTTAACTTTTTGCCTTTATAAAATTAATATTTTGCAACTCGTAAACAAATGGGCAAAAATCATTGATGAAAATAATGAGGCTAAAATAGAAGAAGTTAATGAGGAGTATTATGTCACCGCACCTGAATTTTTGTCTTGTTATAATTCACTTAATAAAGAACAAAGAAAAATTTACAATAAAATTTATTCCATATGCGAAGAAATGCCCACTGACCCTGTGTTTCTTTGTGGTGAATATGAGGCAGTTTTAAGGGATGTTACTATATCTTACAGAGCACTTTTGAATGACTACCCCGAAATTTTCTGGATGCCCGAATCTTACTTATTAACTAAAACCGATGGAAAAGGATATAAAAAGAACATCAACATTGATTTTGATTATGAAAACGACGAAGGTAAAAAGATAACCTATCTTGCGAATAAAGAAACGCGTGATAAAATGCAAAAAACTCTTAAAAGCAAGGTTGAAGAAATCATTACCGAGGCGGAAAAGGAAAAAGATGAATTTGGCAAGGAAAAGTTTTTGAATGACTATATATGCGAAAATACCGTATACATGGGTGAAGACAGGTTTGTTAATACTGCTTATGGTTGTATTGTAAACAAGAAGGCGTTGTGCGAGGGGTATTCAAAGGCGTTTAAATTGCTTTGCAATAAAATGATGATAGAATGTGACCTTATTGTCGGTAAAGCGGATGGTGAAAGCCATATGTGGAACAGTGTTAATATTGATGGTAAACATAATTTTGTGGATGTAACTTGGAACGATAATGAGGATTTTCCGTATATGTATTTCAATATTACCGATGAACAGTTGATTTTTGATCACTCACTTTCTCCACTTTATAGTGAGGTGTCCGAACTGGAAATTAAAGCAGGAATATCATTTAATTTTGTAAAGCGTATTTGCAGTTATGTAGGTAATAATTATTATGAAAAGGCGGGTACTGTACTGGGAGATGATTTTGAACATGAGTACGGAGAAAAAGCTGCGGTAAAAATTACAGAAGATTTTAACAACAATTTAAAAAATACAGATTTTTTACTCAAAAATGAGCATATCAAGGGTGAGTTCTTAAAGGATGAAAAACTCTTTGTTTTAAATATTCAAAAATATCTTGATGGAATAAGAATAGAAAGTTATGTTTTTCAAAGAGATATATTAGTTGTATATTATGAAGATGATTCTAATTGACAAAATTAATTTGAAATTGTATAATTAATGCTAGGATTTCGTAAATAGGAGGAGTTTGCTTGAATAAGGTAAGCGAGCTTTTTGGCAGTAATGTTTTCGGCGATTCCGTTATGAAGGAAAGACTGCCCGAGGATGTATATAATGCGCTTAAAAGCACAATAAAAGAGGGAAAGACTATTGATAGCGGTATTGCGGATACTGTGGCTAATGCTATGAAGGAGTGGGCACTTGAAAAGGGTGCTACACACTTTACCCATTGGTTCCAACCCTTAACCGGTATTACCGCCGAAAAACACGATAGTTTTATAAGTCCCACTGATGACGGACATATTATAATGGAATTTTCGGGTAAAGAGCTCATAAAGGGCGAGCCGGATGCTTCTTCGTTCCCGTCGGGTGGACTTCGTGCTACATTTGAAGCGAGAGGTTATACTGCTTGGGATCCAAGTTCGTATGCCTTTGTTAAGGATAAAACTCTTTGTATTCCTACCGCTTTTTGCTCTTATTCAGGTGAAGCGTTAGACCAGAAAACCCCTTTGTTACGCAGTATGGAGGCTATAAATAAGCAGGCTTTAAGAATAATAAAGCTTTTCGGTCATAACGATGTTAAACGAGTTAATGTAACCGTAGGTCCCGAACAGGAATATTTCCTTGTTAATAAAGAGGTTTACGATAAGCGCCCCGACCTTATCTTCTGCGGAAGAACCCTTATAGGCTCAATGCCACCTAAAGGTCAGGAAATGGACGATCATTATTTCGGCGTTTTAAAACCGCGTGTTGCTGCTTTTATGAGCGAGCTTGACACAGAACTTTGGAAACTTGGTGTGCTTGCAAAAACCGAGCATAACGAGGCGGCTCCCGCTCAGCACGAATTGGCACCTATTTTCACAACAACAAACATTGCGGCAGACCATAATCAGCTCACAATGGAAATGATGAAGAAAATAGCTCTTCGCCATGGTCTCGTTTGCCTTTTACATGAAAAGCCATTTGATGGAGTAAATGGTAGCGGTAAGCATAATAACTGGTCACTTTCAACCGATACGGGAATTAACTTCTTAAAACCGGGCAAAAAGCCAAATGAAAATCCGTTATTCTTGTTATCTCTTGCCGCAGTTATTAAAGCGGTGGACGAGCATCAGGAATTACTTAGAATATCAGTAGCAACCGCAGGAAACGACCATAGACTTGGTGCAAACGAAGCACCTCCGGCTATTCTTTCAATCTTCCTCGGTGAAGAACTCACAGGCATTTTAGAAGACATTGCAAACGGCGTTAAACACGATAATGCCGAGCGTATCAAGATGAATATGGGAGCGGATATTATTCCTGCTATCCGCAAGGATAATACCGACCGTAACCGTACATCACCCTTTGCGTTTACAGGTAATAAATTTGAGTTTAGAATGTTGGGTTCGGCTTCTTCAATTTCTGATACCAATGTTATGCTTAATACCATGGTTGCAGAGGTGTTCGAGGAGTTCGCTAACAGACTTGAAAAAACTGACAATTTCGATGAAGAAATAAAGCTTATCATTAAAGAGGTTGTTGAGAAAAACGGCAGAATTATCTTTAATGGTGATGGTTATTCCGAAGAATGGAAAAAGGAAGCAGAGCGCAGAGGTCTTCTTAACCTTGCAAGCACTGTTGATGCATTACCGCTTCTAAAATCCGAAAAGAACATTAAAATGTTCGAAAAGCATAAGGTTTTAAGCCGTACTGAAATCATTTCCCGTGTTGAGATTATTCTTGAAATTTATTATAAAACCTTACATATTGAGGCCTTAACACTCATTGATATGATGAATCGTGAGGTTATTCCTGCGATTACTGCTTATACTAATACACTTTGCACCGCGGTGTTAAATAAAAACAGCATTGGTGGTATAAGCTCATCGGTAGAGCGTGAGTTAATTGCTCGCCTTTCTGCCGCTAATAAAGAGATTTATACCTTAACCGAAGAACTTAAAATGCAGGTTGCGTCCGCTAAGCGAACAACCGATATTTTGGAAAGAGCAAGAGCATATCACGATGTAATCCTTAAAATTATGGGTGATATCAGAAAATATGCGGATAGTGCCGAAAGTGTTGTGCCGTCAAGTTATTGGCCGTATCCAAGCTATGGTGAACTTCTTTTTGCTGATTAAAATAAAACCGAGATTCGTTTGAATCTCTTTTTTTTATTCTAAATATTAATTATTCTTTCTGCCATTTTATATTTCATAAGGCATAGGGTTTTGTATTCCTCATTACTGAGTTTTGGATAAATTTCCGATTCAAAAGAAAATACACCTTTGAAATCAATATCTTTAAGTGATTTGCCGAAATCTGCCCAATCAATAACACCGAAATAGGGGAGCATATGTAAATCTGCCCAGCCGTTGTTATCGTGAATGTGGAATACTTTGATATAGTCGCCAAGCTCTCTAATATGGTCGCCAACAGACTTTGATTTGAACATTGTAGCGTGACCCGTATCAAAGCAGATTTGGAAATTATCATCATTCATTTCT
>JAZTXU010000232.1:0-5333 GCA_045636565.1 Acutalibacteraceae bacterium | reverse complement strand
GGCTTGGGAAGTTTGCTGGAAGGATTACCACAAAGATCTTGATGAGTATAACAACACCTGCTACAGTATACATATAGCTCGTAAACAGTTAGAGAAAGAGCATCCCGATTATGCTGATTGGATGTGCAGAATGGCTGACGAAAACAATGTTTGTCTCTTTATGGGTGAGGTTGAGACAGAGGGTGAACCTCTTATGTCAGCCCAAAGTTTAGCTAACTTGCTCGAACTTATGACAAAGACAGAGGATACACACCACTTTGCATCTGTTCTATGGCGTCCCCGCGGTGATGAAATCAACCGTGTTGACCAATGGCGTGATGTTGTGGCTAAGTATACTGAAGGTACTATTGAATTTTAGGAGGTTAATTTTATGGAATGGTTAAGACTCAGTAAAAACACAGAAGGTCCCCGCTATTTTGAAACCGAATCAGGCAAGATTATGAATCTTTTCGGTATGGCGCGTTGTCAGGGTTGCTGCGGCACTGAAACCAGACTTCACGGTGATGCAGGTGATGTTGCGGCTCATTTTAAGAATTTGAAGTGCAATATGATGCGTTTGGCAGTTCATGTTCACGGCGAAACCTATGAGCGTGGCGGTCTTCCTGCAGACGATTTGATTGAACTTTGCGGTGGTTACAATGAAGAAGGTATCAATAAGTTTATTGATGAATATGTTGACCCTGATGTTCAGCTTATTAAAAAACAAGGAATGTATATTCAGCTCGATTTACACGATTATCCGCAGAGCAGAGTTAAGGGCGATGCTGAAATTGTGAATTTTGCAACAAAGCATTATATACCTGTATGGCGTGAATTCGCAAAGCGTTATAAGGATGATCCGCAGATTGCGGTTTATGAAATCTGGAACGAGCCCTATCCGGCTGACATTGAAACTGCTATTAAGGATAGTCCCGAATGGGTAGCTTCAATCAGAAAGTTCTTCTTTGAAGCAGTAAAGGCAATTCGCGAAATAGACCAGAAGCATATCATTATGGTTAGTGACTATAATGCAGGTTGGGGCAAGGCTTGGGATATTTGCTGGAAAGATTACCACAAAGATCTTGATGAGTTTAATAATACCTGCTTTAGTATTCATCTTGGCAGTCAGCAGTTTGATGTAGAGCATCCGCATTATGGCGAATGGTTGGCTAAAGTTCCTGCCCAAAACAATATTTGCTTCTTCTTCGGTGAAGTTGAAACCGAAGGCGGTTGTCAAACCCTTCCGGGTATGGTAAACTTCATTGAGTTTATGGCAAAGCATGCCGATTCTCACCATTTCCCCGCAGCTTTGTGGAGACCTCACGGCGATGAAGCAACCTATGTTAAATATTGGCGCGATTTTGCAGAGAAATATACCGAAGGAACAATCGAATTTTAAAAAATTAAGGAGCAATTTCTATGGAATGGCTAAGACTTAGTAAAAATACAGAAGGCCCTCGCTATTTTGAAACCGAATCGGGCAAGCCTGTAAATCTTTTTGGTATGGCTCGTTGTCAGAGTTGCTGTAATACCGAAACTATTTTACACGGTGATGCAGGCGGAGTTGCTGCTCATTTCAAGAATTTAAAATGTAATATCATTCGTTTGGCAGTTCATGTTCGCGGCGATAGCGGCGAAAGAGGCGATATGCCCACCTGCGATTTGATTGATTTGTGTGGCGGCTATAACCCTGAGGGTATAAATAAGTTCATTGATGAATATGTTGACCCCGATGTTCAGGCTATAAAGAAACAGGGTGTTTACATTCAGCTTGATTTACATGATTATCCTGTTCCGCAGGACGATGCAGGCATTGTTCAGTTTGCGAGAGATCATTATATTCCTATTTGGAAAGAGCTTGCAAAGCGTTATAAGGATGACCCGCAGATTGCAGTATTCGAGCTTTGGAATGAGCCTTATCCTGCTGATGTTGCTACCGCTATGAGAGATAGCTCTGATTGGGTGAAGTCTATTCGCGAGTTCTTCTACGACATAGTGCGCGAGGTTCGTAAAATAGACCAGAAACATATTATTATGGTAAGTGACTATAACGCAGGCTGGGGTTGTGCTTGGGAGATTTGCTGGAAGGATTACCACAAAAATCTCGACGAGTTTAACAACACTTGCTTCAGTATCCATATTGCTAACAGGCAGCTTGAGGATGAATATCCGAATTATGAAAATTGGATGTGTAAAATGGTTGAGGAAAACAATGTTTGCCTCTTTATGGGCGAAATTGAAACCGAGCCGGGCATTCAAACTGTTGGCGGTATGAAGAATCTTGTTAAACTTTTGGAAAGAACTGCTGATACACACCATTTCCCTGCAGTGCTTTGGAGACCTCACGGTGACGAAGCCAATTATGTTGATATTTGGCGCGATTTTGCAGAGAAATATACTGAGGATACAATTGAATTTTAAGTTTTGTAGTTCGTAAAATGATAAACTTAAAAGCGGAAGAAGTAAAAACACTTCTTCCGCTTTTTATATGAATTGATTGCAAGTTGACAGACTATTTTTTAAGTGAATTAATATATTGCGTAGGGGTTAATCCTATTTTGTTTTTAAAAACCTTAGAAAAATACTGAGGGTCGCTGTAACCGCATTTGACGGCTATGTCACATACACTCCTGAATCCTTGCTCAATCATTGTGCAGGCGTTTTGAATACGAATCATATTAAGATATTCAACAAAGCCTATACCTAATTGTGCCTTGAATACATTTGATATATACTTTTTATTATAAGAATATTCACGGCTTATATTTTCAAGCGAAAAATCGGGTATTGTATAATTATCGTCAATATATTTTTTGATTTTTGAAACAATATCGTCATTTTGAGTTTTTGTCAGATTTGCAGAAAGTCTTTTGCTTAAATAAGCAGATGTATAAAGTAGTATAGATTCACTTACAAGCCCACTGAGCTCAGAAGGGTAGTTAATTCCATTTTCCCAAATACCGAAAATTTCATCGCAATCAAGTATTAAAAAATTATTTTTTGTAATACCGCTTTCTTCTAAAAGTATATTGCCTCTGGCACCAACAAAGCTAATATACATAAATTTCAAATTTTCGGTTGACTCTATTTTAAAAGGGTTTGCAGGAAAAGTGAAGAAAATATCACCCTTTTTTATGGGATTGATTTTTCCTGTGGTGTGCAAAAAACCGTTTCCCTCGCATACAAAATACATTTTATAAACCGATTCGGAAATTAAATTTTGGTATAGGCACAAATTGGTTTCATAAACAAAATTCAAGGTGTGAAGTGAATGGTAATCCTTATGAAAGGGCACAAAATGGCAAATATTATCGTTCATATAATTCCCCTCCTGATGGTTTGATTATAGCTTTACAAAAACACCAAGTCAAGCAAAATCTAACTTTTTTACTCAAATTAATAGAAAATATCTATTGCGTAATGCTTTTTATGTGCTAAAATAAAAACAGAATACTTTGCAAGGAGGAATTTTAATGAAAAAAGTAAGAATTGGCGTTGTTGGCGGTTTTAGGGGTACAAGTATGATTAACTACTGCAAACGCGCAGGTAATGCTGAGGTTGTGGCAATTTGCGACAAGCTTCCCGAGGTGTTGGAGGCTCAAAAGAAAAACCTTGAGGGACTTGATGTTGCCTATTACGAAAGGTTTGATGATTTTATAAATCACGATATGGATGCCGTTGTGCTTGCAAACTACGCTAACGAGCACGCACCCTTGGCTATTGCTGCTATGAAAAAAGGCTTGCACGTATTTTCAGAGGTTCTCCCCGTTCAAACTATGAAAGAGGCAGTTGAGCTTATTGAAACTGTTGAAGAAACAGGTAAAATATATGCTTACGGTGAAAATTACTGCTATATGCCGGCTCCCTATGAAATGTATAAGCTTTACCGAGAGGGTAAAATCGGTGAGTTTGAATACGGCGAATGTGAATATATTCATAATTGCGAAGCTTTTTGGCCAAGCATTACCTATGGTGAGGAAGAGCATTGGCGTAATAATATGTATTCAACCTTTTACTGCACACATTCTTTAGGTCCGATTATTCATATAACAGGTTTAAGACCTGTTATGGTTACAGGCTTTGAAAGTGCTAAAACCGAGCGTAATTTAAGAATGGGAGCTAAATGCGGAGCGTTTGGGATTGAAATGGTAACACTTGAGAACGGGGGAATTGTCAAGAGTATTCACGGTGGTCTTTATAATAACTCGATTTGGTATTCTGTTTATGGATCAAAGGGCAGAATGGAATGCGGCAGAGAGGATGCAAATGACGGACACATTGAAAAAATATATGTAAATTATGATGAGTTTTCAGGTGATTACAACTTAAAACACGAAGCCTATAAGCCTGAGCCTAAAATTGAGGGCGCGCTTGAGGGCTTTGGTCACGGCGGCAGTGATTTTTACAGTATGTATTACTTTGTGGAAAAAATACTCGGCAACAAGGATGCGGATATCATCGATATTTATGAAGCTTTAGATATGTTCTTGCCGGGTATGTTCGCTTATCGCTCAATACTCGCAGGCGGTATTCCTATGGAAATTCCAAATTTGAGAAACAAGCAAGAACGCGAAAAGTGGAGAAATGATACTGCCTGCACCGACCCGAAGGTGGCAGAGGATATGTTATTACCCACATTCTCAAAGGGAACTCCCGAAATTGACAAGGGCGTTTATGATTATATAAAATCACTTTGGCAAGCGGAATGTGCTAATGAAGATTCCGATAACTACAGAGCAGCGGCATTTAACCAAGGCAAAGGAAACGAGCAGAAATAGACTTGACTTATATTTTAATTTATTGTATAATTGTTTTGGAGTTTTAGAGAAAATGCATTATCCCAAGGGGTTAGTGCATTTTTTTATTTGAATTGCAGGTGATATTTTGAAAAAGTCGGATTTTTTAAGTGTTTTAGAAAGAAGTCCCGTTATTGCGGCAGTAAGGGATGATAGCTTTAATCAGGCTATAGAATCTCCGTCGGAGATAATTTTTTATTTAAAGGCTAATATTTTAACCATTAAAGACCGTGCGGAAGCTGCCATAAAAGCAGGTAAAATTCTTTTTGTTCACATTGATTTGGCAGATGGTATCGGTAAGGATAAATCGGGAATAGAATTTCTTTTAAAATGCGGTGTTAGTGGTATTATAAGCACAAGAAATCAGCTTATAAGCATCGCTCGGGATATGGGATTATTAACAGTTCAACGCTTCTTTGCCCTTGATTCGCAAGGAATAGAAAGTATCAGAGAGGTTTCAAATATCAGTTGTGCAGATTTGCTTGAAATTATGCCGGGGGTAATTCCTAAGGTTATAGAAAAGTTTGCCGAGAAGAATATTGATGTTATTGCGGGCGG
>JAZTXU010000231.1:0-2222 GCA_045636565.1 Acutalibacteraceae bacterium | reverse complement strand
AAAATTAAGAATTTTTTCATTTTGAACCCTCCTTTATTTTCTAATTACAATATATAATAAAGCTTAAACATTTTCAAATAACAAGTCTGTAATTTTAATTACATTTTTGTAATAAATAAGGATGTTTTTTACCAAAAAATAGCAAAATAGTAACAGCGAATTACAAGTTTGTTACTTGAACAGAATTTGAATGTTTTATATATGGTCAAATGCGGAAGAGGTTTAAATTCACTTTTCCGCTTTTTTAGTTTTTCATTTAATTTGAAGAGTGGGCGATCCTTGAATCACCTCTACTGTTGGGGTTAGAGTTTGGCAAAAACTAAACCGCCGAGGAATAACCGCGGCGGTCAGGCTATTAGAAGGTCTGTTTTTGCTTAAAACTATAAACTTCTGAAATTTTCAATTCTGTGGAATGTAGAGTAATTTGAATCGTGGTAGTTGCAAGCGTTGTTCCAAGCGGTGCGGCAGAGATAGATAATGTCATCCCCCTCAAACTCGAAATCAACATACTGGAAGCCTGTTTTTTCAATATCGTAAGCTCTTCCGTCAATCAAATCGCAAACCAAATCCCAATTTTCAAGGTCGGTTGAACTCATAAAAGATAACAGATTTCTGCGGTAAATACGCTCGGGGCAATCAATTCGAGTCACTATTGAATAATACTTTTTAGAAATTGGGTCAAACTTAATCATAAATTTCGAATTGTTGCAGGGCATTTTAATTGCGTGAGAATATTCGAGCGGCGCGTCTAGGTCTAGAGTATTGATTTTATAAGCCAAAACCAAGCCGTAAGCGGGAACAGCATCGTTTATATTGTAACGCATTATGTTGTAAAGAGTGCCGTCAGGCGCAGCGCAGATAGTACCTTCGATGTTGCCTCTTGCTACACCCTTTGCAACGCCTTCCCAATTAGGATCGTATTTAAGGGGCTCGGTGATGCTCCAATTTTCGGGAGTGAGCAAATCATCGTTTATATCGCAAGACATTACCATTACTGCGTGGCAGTAATCCTGATTCGCCCAGCTACCCCATTCAAGGGTATTGTAAATTCTTCCGTTATGAACATAAACGTTTTGAGGATTTTTATGCACACCTTCGTTACCGCATTTTCCGTTAGAGCCACGAAGCAGACAAACGGGAGCGGAGAAGGTTTTACCACCGTCAGTAGATTTTCCAATAAGCAAATCGCCGTATTCAGTGGAGCAGGAAAGCATATAAAGCTCGCCCTTGTGAATAAACATTTTACCCCAGAAGCAAGGCATAAGTTCACTTACATAATGCCAGGTTTCTCCATCATCATCCGAACGGAAGATAAGGGTTAAGTTTTGGGGATGACCGCCTGCAAAAAGGTCCATTGAAGCTAACAAAAATCCATCGGGATGGCGAACTAAAGAAGGGGAGCATAAATATCTGCCTGAGAAGGAATAAGCACAGTCATCGGGGTGGAGATAATTTACAACAGTACCTACATTTTTACCCGTGCGAGCAAGTCTCACAAGGCTTTTTTTACCGTCACTCTCAACATAAAATTCATAATCGGTTTCGCTATCCAAACCTAAAATATCAAACTGTGTATCAATAGTTTTGCCGTAAGAAATAAAATTCTCTTCACCGCGCTTGCGATAGAAAATCTCATATTCATCGCCGTTTTCAAGCCACTCAAAATGAACCGAATGTTCATCGGGGGCTATGCGGCAAACATAAATATCGCCGATATCGCGAAGAAGTGGTTTATAAGGATGATAGCTCCAAGTGTTACAGCCTTTCATTTATTTTTCCTCCAACATTTTTTCTAAAGCATCGGTTGCAAGTTTCATCTGCTTCATACAGTTTTTAGCATAATCGGTCATTTCTTCGCTTTTGCGGTTGCGTGCAATATTTTCAGTTTCAATACCGCAAAGATTCATGTGGTATTTAGCGGTTAACGGATATGGAAGACCTACCTCTGTAAATCCAAATGTGCCTATAACCGACTGAACTAAATCAGCTTTTTCGTGATTAATGTTTTTGCCCAGCCAAGCATAGAGAGCGGGGTGGAAGTTACACATTATTCCGCAATACCCGTGAGCACCGTTTCTCATTGTTTCAAGCAAGGTTTGGCAATTAGCATTAAGAATTTTAAAATGGCTTCCCTTTAACTGTTCGGTTCTCTGCTTAATAACCTCTGCATCACAGCAGGTGTCCTTCATATAATAAAATCTGCCGGTTTTAAGGCACCAATC
>JAZTXU010000230.1:0-1878 GCA_045636565.1 Acutalibacteraceae bacterium | reverse complement strand
AATTAATTCGGGTTTATGAAATTTAATTGCCGCAAGATAACTTGCAGGAAAAGAATTCAAAAACGGCCAGCCCACTGTTTTATAGAAATCAGCCTGCTCTTCTTTAGTGAAAAATCTGTTCATATCATCCTCACTAACCTCGGTTTGCCAACCGATTATAGGTGTAATAGGATTATTTTCACCATCCAGCAAAATAAGATTACCACTGGCACAACAAGAACAAACCGATAAAACCTTATCACCTTCACCTAAATCCTCGGTAAGACTTTTAATAACAGAAAAGCAGGTGTTTATAAACTCATCAGGCTTTAACAGTTTAGCAGTTCCTTCGGTGTAATAATTGTATCCGCCGGCAAAGGATTTTAATTTTTTTCCTTCTTCGGTTATAATTACTCCCTTTATGGCGGTGGTGCCTATATCGAGACCAATTAAACAATTCATCAGTTTATTTCACACCTTCAATAAGTTTCTTAGCATTAAGGAACATAATGTTTTCAATATCGCTATCACTCAATTTTAAATCAGCAGCCACACGCTTTAATGCCCTGATTTGCTCATATATCATAATTGTAACATCTTTTTCATCGGTCTCTTTCATATGAGCC
The DNA here is from genome assembly GCA_045636565.1 of Acutalibacteraceae bacterium. GTDB lineage: Bacteria > Bacillota > Clostridia > Oscillospirales > Acutalibacteraceae > UBA737. Next base: position 1,273 of record JAZTXU010000230.1, on the reverse strand, counting down.
ACATTTGTGAGGTCACCGTAAAGACCGCGCGGAACAACATTGTAATACACGCCATTTTCCACAATTCTATACATACGCATAAAAGCTATCGGCAAATCAGAACCAAATAACAAACGCTTGGATCCCACCGCCTCAATACAGGCTTTTATAGCATCATCGCAAACATTGGCAGTAAAATCGAAAACTAAATTTTTAGTATTTTTAAGAACTGTGAACGCATCGCCGATATCTTCCTTTGCGTATGCTCTGCCTATATGAGCCACGATAAGTTTTATATTGGGATACTTCTCTTCTATCTCCATAATCTGTGCAATATTTACCTCATCACGAAGGCGCTTAGAACGAGGAATATGAAGCATAACTATCCATCCGTTTTTATTGGCAACCTCAAACTGTTCCCGTGTAATGAAATCGAAAATTCTTATTTCATCTGCAGGAATATAAGAAGGACAATTAGATAAATAAGGTTTAAGACCTAAAAATCCACCCTTTTTAACCTCTTGTTCAAGATAATCGGGTGACATATCATAACTTGTTCTGAAAAGAGTTGGGAAACCGAGCTCTTCTGACTTTACTCTGACATATTCATTGCAGGTGGGAATATGCTGAAGGCAACTGCCGAACACCAACGGTGTCACCTTATTATCAGGGAACATAATACGGTAACTATTGATCAAATCCTCAGCCTCGGTAACCGCTTCAACCCTTTCGGTCCAGGTGGAGCCGCCATTATGGCTTCCCTGCACTTCCACTCCCTTTTTCCATGTGTGAATATGACAATCTATAAATTCTTTTGGAAGAAAAGGTTTTAACTCGTTTTCGTAAACTTTTCTATCATAATCTGTTAATTCAAACATATAATTCACCCCAAACTTTAAATTTCATAAAATTCATAACCCATAATCTTTGCAAAGGTTTCTGCGGTTTTTCTTTCATCGCCATACATCATTGTCAGATGATGTGTACCGCCAAGTTTACTGTAATCCTCAAGGAAGGTTGCAATATTCTTAGAGGGCTCAAACCATCCACAAGTAGCATTACCGCGAAGCTTATCGCACTCGGGCACTTTGAAATCAACCAACGATACAATTACTCTGAATTTGTCGTCCTCTATCGGCAAAAGATTTATAAGGGTTGATTTACCCTCTTTATATGTTCCGCAAATCCAAGTTGTATCAACATCGGCATAAACCATTTCCAAAGCCTTAAATTTAGGCTTTTCGTGTGCCAAAGCGGTATTCATTTCGCCCATATGGCTAATGAAAATCATATT
>JAZTXU010000229.1:0-26551 GCA_045636565.1 Acutalibacteraceae bacterium | reverse complement strand
GGTGCAGTTGCAATTCCTGCTACAAATCAGCTCAAAGAGCACGATTTTGAATACAGATATAATTCCGCAGGCGTTAAGGCTATTGTTTGTACTGCAGACGGTGATACTGCAGAAATCGCAGAAAATGCGGCTAAAAAATGTCCTCAAGTAGAGCAGCTTATTATGGTTGGAGGAAACCGCGAGGGCTGGCGTGATTTTGATAAGGAATACGCTTTGTTCTCAGGTAAATTTGACCGTACTGAGGATGTTTCTGCAGGAAACGACTTGGCTCTTATGTTCTTCACTTCAGGAACAACCGGAAATCCTAAAATGGCGGCTCATAAGCACACTTATGCATTAGGCCATTTTGTTACCGCAAAATATTGGCATTGCTGTGAGCGTGACGGTTTGCACCTTACAATCTCTGATACAGGTTGGGGCAAGTCGCTTTGGGGTAAGCTCTACGGTCAATGGCTTTGCGAGGGTGCAGTTTTCGTTTATGACTTCGACAGATTCGATGAAAACGAAATTCTTCCTATGTTTGCGAAGTATAATATAACTACATTCTGTGCACCTCCCACAATGCTTAGAATGTTAATCAGAGGCGACCTTTCTAAGTTCGATCTTACATCTATTCACCATATGACTACCGCAGGCGAAGCACTTAATCCCGAAGTGTTTAAGCAATTCAAAGCGGCAACAGGTCTTGAAATAATGGAAGGTTTCGGACAAACCGAAACCACACTTGCTATCGCAAATCTCTATGGCACAACACCCAAAATCGGCGCAATGGGTAAGGCTTCACCTCAATTTGATATTGATATTGTAGACCCTGACGGCAACCCTGTTGCAGTTGGTGAGGTTGGCGAAATTGTTATCCACACCGATAAAGAAGTGCCTTGCGGTTTGTTTAAGGAATATTATCTTGATTCACAGAAAACTGCAGATGCTTGGTATGACGGACTTTATCACACAGGTGATACCGCTTGGAAGGATGAGGACGGTTTCTTCTGGTATGTTGGTCGTGTGGATGATGTTATTAAGTCCTCCGGCTACCGTATTGGACCTTTCGAAATTGAAAGCGTTATTATGGAATTGCCTTATGTACTCGAATGTGGCGTTTCTGCTGAACCTGATGAAATCAGAGGTCAGGTTGTAAAGGCAAGTATTGTGCTAACAAAGGGTACAGAGGGTACCGAGGAACTCAAGAAAGAGATTCAAGCTTATGTAAAATCACACACCGCTCCTTATAAGTATCCGAGAGTGGTTGTATTCAGAGATGAACTTCCTAAAACAATAAGCGGAAAAATTCAAAGAAATAAGCTTTAATTTATTCGAAAAATGTTGACAAATTGAAAACATTGTGATAAAATGTACTATACATAAAGACTTTGATGAAGAGTGTGTAAAAAACTTCATTTGCAGAGAGATGGCATTCGGTGCAAGCCATTAATGAAATTTTACATTTGTAGTTTCGGAGTCGGGAGGAAGAAAGCTTTTTGTTAGTAGAACCTCTCCGTGATTGCTGCGTAAAGGCATAGGAATTGTTTGATTCCAAGAGTGGCAGTTTTTAACTGCAATTTGAGTGGTACCGCGGGTATTTGAAGAAATTCATTGCTCGTCTCAAAGTATAGCTTTGGGACGAGCGTTTTTATTCGTCCCGACTAAACGAAGGAGCGATACTATGCAACAAATTACAGGACTAGATTTTAAAATCAAAGAAATGGCGGGGCGTATCAAAGAGCTTCGCGAAATTGAAGGCTTAACCGCCGAGCAGATGGCAGCCAAAACTGATGTTTCGGTTGAGGAATATGTTGCCTGCGAAAACGGTGAAAGCGATTTAAACTTTGCGTTTATTTACCGTTGTGCTTTGGCTTTTAATGTAGATGTTACTGATATTATTGAGGGTTATAGCCCTAAGCTTAAATCCTACACAGTAACACGCCGCGGCGAGGGTCAGCGTATTGAAAAGGCGCACGGAATGACCTATTATAACTTGGCTTATGCCTTTAAAAATCGTATTGCTGAGCCTCTTTATGTTGAGAGTGTTTACAGTGAAGAAGCGCAGTATAAGGATATTGAGCTTACTACCCACGCAGGTCAGGAGTGTGACCTTGTAATTTCAGGTCACTTAAAGGTTCAGGTGGGCGAGCATAAGGTAGTTTTAGGCCCCGGAGATAGTATTTATTACGATTCCTCAACACCTCACGGTATGATTGCGGTTGAGGGTGAAAACTGTACCTTCTATGCTATGGTTCTTAACCCCACAGGCGAGCCTATTCCTGAGCTTTCTGATATTAAGCCTGCTAAAATTACTAAAGAAACTAAGCCCAAGATTAAAGACACTAAGGACAGAATTTATAAAAAGTATATTGATATAGAAGAAAATGAGGTTGGAACGCCTCTTTCAATCAAATTCAAGAATACCGAAAAATTCAACTTTGCTTTTGATTTGGTTGATGCTTTGGCAGAGCGTGAGCCTGAAAAATTGGCACTTTTACATATTTCACGCGAGGGCGAAGAACGCCGCTTTACATTCAAGGATATCAAGAAGGCATCCAATCAGGTTGCTAACTACTTTAAGTCCTTGGGTATCAAAAAGGGCGATAAGGTAATGTTGGTGCTTAAAAGACATTATCAGTTCTGGTTTAGTATGATAGCTCTTAATAAATTAGGCGCTATTGCTATTCCTGCAACAAATCAGCTTCAAGAGCACGATTTTGAATATCGCTTCAATTCAGCAGGTATTTCTGCTGTTGTTTGTACTGCAGACGGGGATACCGCTAATCAAATAGATTTGGCTGCTAAAAACTGTCCTACACTCAAGCACAAGTTAGTTGTAAACGGTGAGCGTGATGGCTGGCGTACATTCGATGATGAATATACACTTTACAGCACCCATTATAACCGCACCGAAGATACCGCTTGCGGTGAGGATTTAATGCTTATGTATTTCACCTCGGGTACATCGGGTTATCCCAAAATTGCGGCTCACAACTATAAATATCCTTTAGGTCATTTCCACACTGCAAAATATTGGCATTGTGTAGACCCCGAGGGCTTGCATTTCACTATTTCCGATACCGGTTGGGCAAAGGCAATGTGGGGTAAGCTTTATGGTCAATGGTTGGCTGAAGCAGCTATTTTTGCTTACGATTTTGACCGTTTCGATGCGGCTGAAATTCTTCCTATGTTTGCAAAATACAATATCACAACCTTCTGTGCACCGCCTACAATGCTTCGTATGCTTGTAAAGCAGGATATAAGTCAGTATGATTTATCATCTGTTAAGCATATGACAACCGCGGGTGAAGCACTTAATCCTGAGGTTTACCGTCAATTTGAAAAGATTACGGGACTTCAAATTTTAGAAGGCTTCGGTCAAACTGAAAGCACTATGATTATCGGTAATATGACAGGTGCTTCTCATAAAATCGGATCAATGGGCAAGCCTGCTCCGATTTACGATGTTCACATTGTTGACAGTGAGGGTAATGATGTTCCTGTTGGTGAAACAGGTGAAATTGTTATCAATATAGAAAACGGTTTGCCTTGCGGACTTGCTACCTGCTACTACGGTGCTGAAGATAAAACCGCCGAGACTTGGGATGGTAAGTATTACCACACAGGCGATACCGCTTGGATGGATGAAGACGGCTTCTATTGGTATGTTGGCCGTGTTGATGATGTTATTAAGTCATCTGGCTACCGTATCGGACCTTTCGAAATCGAAAGCGTTATTATGGAGCTTCCTTATGTACTCGAATGTGGTGTTTCTGCCGCTCCCGATGAGGTTCGCGGTCAGGTTGTTAAGGCAAGCATTGTACTTGTAAACGGCACCGAGGGAACAGAAGAACTTAAAAAAGAAATTCAAAAATATGTTAAAGAAAAAACCGCTCCTTATAAGTACCCGAGAATTGTGGTATTTAGAGACAGTCTGCCAAAGACTACAAGCGGCAAAATTCAAAGAAATAAGCTGTGATAATGATGGATTTTAAAAGAATTACGCTTTTATGCGGTCATTACGGCAGCGGTAAAACAAATATAGCTGTAAATTTAAGCTTTTCTATTCGCGAAAAATTCGATAATGTTGCTATCGCAGATTTAGATATTGTAAATCCCTATTTTCGCACTAAAGATAGTGCAGAGGAATTAGAAAAAGCAGATATCAAGCTTATTGTTTCGGAATACGCAGGAACTAATGTTGATATTCCCGCTCTGCCTCAGGGTATGTATTCATTGACCGATGATAAATCGATAAATGCGGTTATTGATGTTGGCGGAGACGACCGTGGCGCGTTAGCGCTTGGAAGACTAAGTGACGCGATAAAGACTGAAAATAATTACGAAATGCTTCTTGTTATCAATAAGTTTAGACCCTTAACTCCCGATGTGGAATCAACCTTAGAGGTTATGAACGAAATTGAAACAGCTTGCAAAATAAAGTTTACGGGTATAGTAAATAATTCAAATCTTGGAGAATTGACCGAGCCGCAGGATGTTTTAGGCTCTATGCAGTATGCAGAAGATGTTTCGGTGGCAACCGGTCTTCCAATTAAATTTACCGCTGTAAATGAAACGCTTTATAACAGTCTTAAGGGTGAAATCGAAAATCTTTTCCCCTTAAAGCTTCAAAAGAAAATAAACTAATCTTAAAAAGGAGTGCTTAAAATATGGCAAAGCTAACCTTCAAAACAGACAAGTGTAAGGGTTGCGGACTTTGTGTGGATGTTTGCCCCAAAAAAGTTCTCGCTCTCGCTACTGAAAAAATTAATCTTAAGGGACATCACCCCGTAGAAGCAGTTAATGAGGCTGATTGTATAGGATGTGCATTCTGTGCTACAATGTGTCCTGACTGCATTATCAAGGTAGAAAGGTAAGGGATTTTAAAATGGCAGATAAAGTTTTAATGAAAGGTAACGAAGCTATTGCAGAAGCTGCTATTATCGCAGGTTGTCGTCATTACTTCGGTTATCCTATTACTCCTCAAACTGAAATTGCCGCTTATATGGCAAAGAGAATGCCTAAAATCGGCGGTTGCTTCTTGCAGGCAGAAAGTGAAATTGCTGCTATCAATATGGTTTACGGTGTTGCAGCTACAGGTCTTAGAGTTATGACTTCATCTTCAAGCCCTGGAATTTCCTTAAAGGGCGAAGGTCTTTCATATTTGGCTGGCGCTGATTTACCTTCTTTAATCGTAAATATTCAGCGTGGTGGTCCCGGTCTTGGTGGTATTCAGCCTTCACAGTCTGACTATTTCCAAGCTACTAAAGGTGCTGCTCACGGTGACTTCCATATGTTAGTTTTAGCTCCCGCTTCCGTTCAGGAAATGGCAGACCTTACCGTTAAGGGCTTTGAGCTCGCTGATAAATACCGTATGACCGCTATGGTTTTGGCAGACGGTACTATGGGTCAGATGATGGAGCCTGTTTCTCTTGATTATGAGGTTAAAGCTACTGTTGAAAAGCCTTGGGCTACTACAGGTACAAAAATGGAAAGAGAGCATAATATTGTAAATTCACTTTTCCTTTCTCCCGAAAAGTTAGAGCAGGTGAACTTTGAACGTTACGAGAGATATAAGTATATCGAAGAGAACGAAGTTATGTACGAAGAGTATATGATGGATGATGCTGAAATCTGTGTTTCTGCTTTCGGTATTGCTTCTCGTGTTGCTAAGAACGCTATTAATGAAGCTCGCAAGCAGGGAATAAAGGTTGGTCTTATCCGTCCTATTACTCTTTGGCCTTTCCCCAAGGCACCTTTCGAGGCTGCTGCTGAAAAGGTTAAGGCAATAGTTTCTGTTGAGCTTTCTATGGGTCAAATGATTGAGGATATTCGTCTTGCAAGTAAGTGCAAGGTTCCCGTAACCCTTTGCAACAGAGCCGGCGGTATGATTCCTTCACCCGAACAGATTTTAGAGGCAATTGTTGCCGCAAATAATGGAGGTGCAAAATAATGGTAGTATTTGATAAACCCCATGCATTAAGTGATTTACCGATGCACTATTGCCCCGGTTGTACCCACGGTATTATCCACCGCTTGGTAGCTGAGGTTATGGATGAATTAGGTATCGAGGGCAGAACAGTAGGTATTGCTCCTGTTGGTTGTTCTGTTATGGCTTATGACTATTTTAACTGTGATATGATTGAAGCAGCTCACGGCCGTGCTCCTGCTGTTGCTACCGGTGTTAAGCGTGCTTTCCCTGACAATATCGTATTTACATATCAGGGTGACGGTGACTTAGCTTCTATTGGTATGGCGGAAACAGTTCACTCAGCAGCTAGAAACGAAAATATTACTATTATTTTCGTAAACAATGCAATCTACGGTATGACAGGCGGTCAGATGGCTCCCACAACTCTTCCCGGTCAGGTTACACAGACTTCACCTTACGGTAGAGATACCGACCATTGCGGTTTCCCGATTAGAGTTTGCGAAATGCTTTCAACTCTTGACGGCCCCGAATATTTAGAGCGTGTTGCAGTAAACAATGTAAAGAATATCAAGAATGCTAAAAAAGCTATTAAAAAGGCTTTCCAGAATCAGGTAGAGGGCAAAGGCTTCTCACTTGTTGAGGTTGTTTCAAGCTGTCCTACCAACTGGGGTATGACTCCTCAAAAGGCTCTCCAGTGGATCGATGAAAAAATGATTCCTTATTATCCCTTAGGTGTTTATAAGGACCGTTCAGCTAAGGAGGCAGAATAATGAGTACAACACAGTTTTTATTTGCAGGCTTTGGCGGTCAGGGTATACTTTTCTCAGGTAAATTCTTGGCTTATAAGGGACTCACAGAGAATAAACAGGTAAGTTGGCTTCCTTCTTATGGTCCCGAAATGCGCGGAGGTACCGCAAGTTGTTCAGTAATTATCAGCGATACTCCCGTTGGTTCTCCTATTGTTTCTAATCCTGATGTTTTGGTTGCTATGAATCTTCCTTCACTTGATAAGTATGAGGATGCAGTAGTTCCCGGCGGTACTATTTATGTTGATTCAACCCTTATTGAGCGTAAGGTTCGCCGTACAGACGTTACCGTTCATTACATTCCCGCAACTCGTCTTGCAGGCGAGAATAAAATGCCTACACTTGCTAATATGATTATAGTTGGTAAGGTTTTAAAGGAAATGAACGAGTTTAACGATGAAGGCATAAATGCGGCTCTCGGCAAGGTTATTTCTGCTCGTCACGCAGATATGCTTGAGTTCAACCATAAAGCCCTTGAAATAGGCAGTAAGAATTAATTTTACACTTTCAAAGGAGTAAATAAAATGGAAATTAAAATTACAAAGGCTGAGGTTCTTAAGGAAAAGCCCGATAGCTCTACTTTAGGCTTCGGTAAAATCTTTACTGACCATATGTTTATGATGGATTGGAACTGCGATAAGGGTTGGTATAACGCTCGCATAGTTCCTTTTGAGAATATTTCATTGCATCCCGCTTCAACTGTTCTTCATTACGGCTCTGAAATTTTTGAAGGCTTAAAGGCTTACCGCAGAAAAGACGGTAAAGTTCAGCTTTTCAGACCTATTGAAAATATCCGTCGTATGAATCGTTCTGCTGAAAGACTTTGTCTCCCTCAGATTCCTGAGGATATGGCAATGGAAATTCTTACAACATTTGTAAATGTTGAGCAGGATTGGACCCCTTCTGCTGATGGTACATCACTTTACCTTCGCCCCTTTTTGTTCGGTAATGATGAGACCTTGGGTGTTCACGCTGTTCATAATGCTACTTATGTTATAATTGCTTCCCCCGTTGGCAGCTATTATAAAGAGGGAATTAACCCTGTTAAGATTATGATTGAGGATGAAGATGTTCGTGCTGTTCGCGGCGGTACTGGTTACGCTAAGTGCGGCGGTAACTATGCTGCATCTAACCGCGCAGGCGAGAGAGCAGAGAAGAAGGGTTACAGTCAGGTATTGTGGCTTGACGGTGTAGAAAGAAAGTATATCGAAGAAGTTGGCGCTATGAACGTTATGTTCATGATTGACGACGAAATCGTAACTCCTATGCTTTCAGGTTCTATTCTTCCCGGTATCACACGTATGTCTTGCCTTGAGGTGCTCAGAAACGAGGGTTACAAGGTAAGCGAGCGACTCTTAAGCATTGATGAATTAGCAGAAGCTATGGAAAAAGGCACTCTGAAGGAGGCTTGGGGTTGCGGTACTGCTGCAGTTGTATCTCCTATCGGTGAGCTTTGCTATAAGGGCGTTAAATACGCTGTAAACAATGGCGAAATCGGTAAGGTTACTCAGCACCTTTATGATACCCTTACAGGTATTCAGTGGGGTAAACTTGAGGATACCTTTGGTTGGACAAAGGAAATCTAATTCTTATTTGAATTTTTTTGGCGGAGGTTTTTCCTCCGCCATTTTTAATGAAAAAAGATTTTATATACTTATATTTTAAATTTATTGAAAATTTATTTCTATGGTGATATAATTTATTTGATTTAATAGCGGTATTATGTATTTTAAAATTTAAACGGAGGATTATTAATATGATATTGGACCGTACTGAACATTTCTCGCAGTATGCAAGAAATATTCCCGAAATTCATGAGGTAATGAAATTTTTAGAAAAGGCAAAGGCTGAAAATTTGCCGGTTGGGAAATATCCTATACAAAATGGTTATATTTTGATTCAAGAGGGAACAACCCGCCGTTTTGATGAGGCGGATTTTGAGGTTCACAGAGAATATATTGATATTCAAATTATTGTTTCGGGTTCAGAATATATGGAATATGCAGATATCCTCGATCTTGAAACAAAGGTGCCTTTTGATAAAGAAAAAGACGTAGAATTTTTAAGCGGTGAAGGTTGCAAAATTCAAATTAAGCCCGATATGTTTTATGTTTTATATCCCGAGGATGGTCACAAACCTTCTTGCCATTTTGATGAGCCAACCAGCTACAAAAAAGTGCTTGCAAAAATTAAAATTGACACATAAATTATGGTATCTTGACTACCGTCACCCATCATTGCGATTTTATTCTGTCTTTAAATGTTATTCTCGTATCAACCGCGCTACCAATGTTCACATTCCGCTGACTCCGGGTATCGGTATCAGCCTCAATGAGGATGCAGTAGAAAGATTCAGAGTGGATTAATTATTAGTACAAAATTTCTATATCAAGCAAAAAAGCAGATGATTCGCTCATCTGCTTTTTGTTTGATAGGGTTTTATTTGAAAATAATTTTTTGCTCTGCCGTTTCAATAATTTCTTTTGGAACGCGGTAATATTTAACTATTGGTGATAATTTCATACCATCAACCTCGGTTGTTTCTTCCGCATATGGTAAAAGCGATTCGGATATCAATGCATAAATTATATCGCCGTTGTAATAAATTCCGTTTTCGCTCTTTTCCAATTTGCCGGTAGTTTCGGCATATAATAGGTCGGTGTTTTCGTTTATGTACCACAAACCTTCGGAAAGGCGCATTGTGCAACAGAAAAACGCTTCATACATTTTTGCTTTAAGAATATCCCACGGGCTATCGGCGGTTATAATAGTATCAGTACCTGCGCCGCCGTTATCTCTTTGTAAAGTAGAAAATCCGTTGTGATAAATTTTAGCGGCAGTTTTGCGGTATTCTTCGATTCTTGTCACCTTGTATATTTCTAACGCAAGCATAAGTGAGTCCACAACAGCGCAAGGTTCTGTCCAAGTATCGGGACGACCCCACCAGTTGAGGTTTTGGAAGGTGTAGGTCATGCCTCCGCCGTTTACATATAAGTCATAGATTTCCTTAGCACCGTTCAGATATTTTTCATCATCTGTAACGGAATACATACGCATCATTCCGCGTGCGGCAGTTAATGTGCAATGGGTTTGCACGCGAAGTTCAATTTTATCAATAGCAAGATAAACATCAATCATTTCATCAAGCAATTCTTTTACTTCTTCATTTTTTGTGAGTTTATAAACGTGTGAAAGACCGTCAATGCTCATAAAAGCGCAACCGATATCGCTTGATAAAAGCCAATTATCGCAGTAACCAATTTCACTTCCGCTCACGCCGCCCTCGTCTTTTTTAGAACGGTCAATAGGGTAGGTGCTATAGCTTCCCTTTGTGCGAAGAAAGAGGTTTTCGGTAATATTCTTAATTGTTTCAAGAACAAACTCATTGCCGAATTGTTCGTAATATTCACAAAGACCTCTAAGCAACCAAGAATGTCCTGAAAGTTGTTGCTCCACAATAACATCTGTACGATAAGTGCCCATATATCCCTTTTCGTTCAGATGAGAGGGGAGATCTTTGAGCATTTGCTCCATACAAGGGATTTTTTCACCGCTAATTTTATAGTGGGAAACAAAAGAAAGTAATGCTCTGCCTTCTTTATCGGCAGGCCAATCATAACTATCGGGCGCAAAAACCTCATCAATTTGATAATAGGAAGATTCGGCTAATCTTTTAAAGTTTAACGAGATTCTTGAGTTTAGTTCTTTTTGGTCTATTTTTTTTATCATAACACACCTCGTAAGTTTTTGATTTTATACTGTTATAGCACAATTTAGCCAACAATGCAACAATAAAAAAATATTTAATACACAAGGATAAAAATGTATATTTTTTTTTATTTTTTGCATAAATTTTGATATACAAATTTTTATGAAAATGTTAAAATATTACTAACTGTGTAGCGGTTTTGTTTGCCGTTTTTATAACTTTTTTATATAAATAACAGTGTAGGAGGTATATTATGATTTCAGTTAAACCACCCTATTTAGGCACTGCTTATTATCCCGAGGATTGGGATGTTTCAGAGATTGATAAAGACATTAAAAAGATGGTGGAAATTGGAATAAATGTTGCTCGAATCGGCGAATTTGCTTGGCGCAAAATGGAACCGAAAGAGGGAGAGTTTGATTTTACCTGGCTTCACGATGTTGTTGAAAAATTAAAGGCAGCCGGTATTGCTGTTGTTATGGGTACTCCTACTGCAACGCCACCAATTTGGCTTACTAAAAAATATCCTGACATGTTTATTGAATATAGAAATGGCAGAAGAATGCAACATAGCGGAAGAAGACACGCTTGTTCAAATCATCCCGAATATTTGAAATATAGTGCTCGAATTGTTGAGAAAATGGCTCAAGAATTTGGAGATGATGAATGGATAATCGGTTGGCAGATTGATAATGAAATTTACCTCGCAAATAACGAGGGTTGTTTCTGTGAAAATTGCGCCAAGAAATATCGTGAGCATTTAAAGAATAAATTTGGCACGATTGAAGAATTAAACAAGAGATTAAACCTCAACTTATTCAGCCAAGAGTATGATAGCTTTGATGAGATTCCGCTACCGCGTGATACTTGGGAAAATCCCCATTTAAAGCAAGAATTTTTAATCTGCTCGGGGCAAGCACATATTGATTTTGTTGCTATGCAGGCGGAAATTCTTAATAAGTATACAAAGGCTCCTATTGGTACTGATCAGATACCAGTTAATGGTCTGAATTATCGAAAAATGCATGAGCCACTTGATATGATTCAGTTCAATCACTATAATTCTCCCGAAAATCTATGGGAATGTTCTTTGTGGTTTGACTATTTGAGAACTATGAAAGACCGCCCATTTTGGAATACCGAAACCGCAACCTGTTTCTCGGGCTCGGCAGGAACATCAGGCAGTATTAAGCCGGACGGCTTCTGTTATGCCAACTCTTGGTTACCGTTAGCACTCGGTGGTGAGGCTAATATGTATTGGGTGTGGCGCACTCATTGGGCAGGTCACGAGTTAGTTCACGGCTCTGTTTTGGATTCGAGCGGTCGACCTATGTATAGCACCGAAGAGGTAAAAGATGTGGCGCGCGATTTCAAAAAATGCGCTGATTTTATAAATAATACAAAGGTTCAAGCAAATATTGCTTTACATTATTCGTCTTTATGTTATAATATGTTTGAAACCCAACCTGTTGTTGGTGATTTTTGGTATGACGGAGAGTTAAAAAAGCGTTTTTATAAACCGCTTATTGATTCAGGTATTCGCCCTGATGTAATTGATGAAGATGCTGATCTTGAAAAGTATGATGTGGTATTCTCTTCATTAATGCTAACCTTGGATCAAGGCAATCTTAGAGAAAGAATTGCAGAATGGGTTAAAAACGGCGGTATTTGGGTTACAGGACCTATGACCGATATCCGCACCAAAGACGGAACACGATTTACCGACAGATTGCACGGAATGCTTGAAGATTTAACCCCTGCTGTCTTTAAATATTGGTATCCTGATAAAGAATTTAGCACTAAGGCCGAATGGAACGATGGCGAGGATTTTGTTGGCAATACATATTTTGAATTGTTTGAGTCAAATTCCGTGGCTGACCTTGTGAAGGTTACTGCGGGACATAAAGAGACTATCGGCGCTTCTGTTTTGCAATGTTTCCCCGTTGGTAAGGGCTTTGTTTATGTATTGGGCACTGTACCTGATGAAAAGGCTATGAGCAAACTGATTTCTTTGGTTTGGGAAAAAGCAAATATTCCTTGCAATTTAACCGATGGTGGCGGACTTGTTGTTTCACCGCGAAAGGGTGAAAATACAGAGGGTGTTATCCTTATGAATGTCGGCCTGCAAAGTGGAATATATCATAACAAAACAAGATACAAAGATATTATTTCCGAAAAAATATTTAAAGATGATATTACCGTAAATCCTTACGAAGTTATGGTACTTGAAAAGATTTAATTACAGTAATCAAGGAGATTAAATAATGGCAGAAAAAAACTACCTTATAGGCAATGCACATTTAGATCCTGTTTGGCAGTGGAGAGTGTCTGAGGGACTTTCGTTGATAAGATCAACATTTCGTTCAGCGCTTGACAGAATGAAGGAAAATGAAAATTATAAATTTACAAGCGCATGTTCGGGTTATTATGCATGGATTAAAAATGTAGATCCCGATATGTTTGAAGAAATTAAACAGCGTGTCAGAGAAGGCCGTTGGGGAATAGTTGGCGGTATGTGGGTACAACCCGATTGCAACATCCCTTCCGGTGAGGCTTTTTGCCGACATTTTCTTTATTCACAAAAGTTTTTGAAAGAAAATTTTGGTGATATCACAAAGGTTGGCTATAATGTTGACTCTTTTGGTCACAGCGCAGTTCTTCCGCAATTATTCAAAAAATCGGGTATAGATAATTATGTGTATATGCGCCCTTCAAGGGAATGTGAAAATCCTGATTTGCCTAAAGAAAATTTACATAAATGGGTAAGTCCTGATGGCAGCGAGATTACCGCGTTCAGAATACTCGAGTTATACAACGGTGATTTATCTGAGGAGCGAGTAAATCTCTATCTTGAACAAACACAAGATCAGATGATTTTTTACGGTATTGGTAATCACGGCGGCGGACCTTCAAAGGAGCATTTAAAGCAGGCCGAAGAATTAGTGAAAAAAGACGGCTTTACATACGCTACACCAAGCGAGTATTTTGAAAATATAGACGGTATAGAAATGCCGACCGTAGCGGGTGACCTAAAACATCATGCATCAGGTTGTTACAGTGCAAATAGCAGGGTTAAATTTGAAAACCGCCGTAGCGAATGTGAACTTGTTAGTGCCGAAATTTATGATACATTGGCAGGTCTTATCGTTGGCGGAGATTTTAATAACTTGGAATTTGAAAAAGCATGGCAAAGGGTTATGTTTAATCAGTTCCATGATGTTATAGCGGGTTGCTGCATTAAAGAAGCTTATACAGATGCGTACAACGCTTTTGGATATGCACGCCAAATAGCCCATGAGCTTGAAAACTTTGCTTTGCAAAGAATAGCTTCAAAAATCAAAACAACCGATTTTTTAGATGCCGATTTCTCCGAAATGCGTGACAGATTGTGGTACAGAGAAGGCGAAGGCTCGCCGATGGTAGTTTTCAATCCGCATCCGTTTAGCGTAAAAACAAGCGTAAGCTTTGGTGCATACAGTGTTACAAAGGTACTCGACCATAATGGAAATGAAGTGCCTTTCCAAATGGTGAGAGCGTCTTATACCGATGGTATAAACTTTAAGAAATGCCTATTTGAGGTTGAATTACCTGCAATGGGTTATCGCGTTTACTATGTTTACAAGAAAACAGAAAATTCACAAGAAAAAGAAATAGCAACCGATTTAAAGGCTACTGAAACCACCCTTGAAAATAGCCTTGTTAAGGTGGTTATTGATAAGGAAAGCGGCACGGTTACTTCTTATGTATTGAAGTCTGAAAACCGTGAATTTGCAAAGGGTGAGCTTGCAAAGGCTATAGTTTGTGATGATTCTAAGCGTGATACATGGTCACACTTAATCAATGTTTTTAACGATGATATAGGGTCTTTTGGCGATGGAAAATTGAGTCTTATTGAAAATGGACCTATGAGAGCCACTATAAAATCTGTTACCAAATATGGCAATTCCGTTCTCAAAAAGTATTACACACTCTACAAAAACGATGCAAGACTGCACATTCGTTGTGTGCTTGATGTTGATGAGGAATATAAGCTCATTAAATTCTCATTCCCTGTAAATGTAGAGGCTCCGAAGGCTGTATATTCAATGCCTTATGGATTTATTGAAAAAGCACCGAACGGGGAAGAAGATGTAGCTCACGAATGGGCTGATATGGTTGATGGTAATACAGGCTTCGGTTTAGGTCTCATAAACGACGGCAGATACAGTCATTGCGCAATAGATAACGATTTGAGAGTTATCGTAGCACGCTCTTGCGCTTATCTTGACCATTATGCTCAAAATGTTAGAGATGATGAAATGGAATTCATAGATAAGGGTGAGCATGAGTTTAACTTTATATTATTCCCTCACACCGAAAATGCAACTGCAGATATAACAAACTGCGGAAAAGTGCTTAATATGCCTCCCGTTCTTTTGCAGGAAACACATCATGATGGTGTATTACCTCAAGAATATTCTGCATTGGAAGTGGATAAGAAAAATATTAGCATTTCTGCTCTTAAAAACAGCGAAAACGGCGATGGATTAATTATCCGATTTGCAGAAACCGAAGGTACAGCCACATCGGCTACCGTGAAATTTTTTGCAATGAATAAAGAGTTCACTTTGGATTTTACTCCTCAAGAAGTAAAAACTGTTAAACTCTGTAACGATGGCAGTGTTGAAGAAATTTTAATTATCGAATAATTTATAACAAAAAACGCACACCTCACGGTGTGCGTTTTTTGTTATTATTCATTTTTGTTTTCCAAAAGGCAATAAACACTTGCGGGTGGATCAGTATAAATCTGTTTAAAGCTTGCGGGAGTGATTCCCATTTGGGCTTTAAAGCAGTTAATAAAATAGCTTGTGTTTGCAAAGCCAACTGAAAATGCAATTTCCGTAATATTTTTTTCAGAACTTATAAGCATTCGTTTTGCCTTACAAATTCTAATGTAATTCAAATATTCATTAAAACTTTTGCCGGTTATCTTTTTAAAGTGGGCAGAAAAATCCGATTGCCTTAACCCGAATCTTTTAGCAACCTGAACTGCAGTTAATTTTTCGGTGCAATGGTGAGAAATGTAATGAAATATGTTTTTGAACTGTTTTCTAATACTCTCTTTGATTTCTTCGTCCTTTGCGTTAACAGTGTTAACTTTACGAATTAAATAAAGAAAAAGTTGAGAAATATATATCCTGATTGCAAATTTATATGCATGCTGCCTTTCGCGTTCTTCCTTCATAATGTTTTCAATACAATTTTTAATATTTGAGTTTTCAACCTCATCTTTTGTATAGTGTGCTTTGAAGTCAGAAATTGACACTATGTATGGAATTACATATTTAAGTTCCATAAGAGATTGACTGTCAGAACAGATGGTTTCAGGGGTGAATTTAACGGCAAATGATCTATGAATGCCATAATCCAAAACGCTAACAGAATGAACCTCTTTAGAGTTGATCAATACCATTTCACCGGGATGAAGGGTATATTTCGTGTTGCCAACAGTGATATGAAATTCACCTTCTAAGATATAAATAATCTCAATAATGTTGTGGTAATGGGGTGAAGTCATCAAAACCGGATGATCACAAGTTTGATACACAATTTCGTAATCTTCAAGTTGAACTTCGCCTTTTTCTTCGTATATATCTTGCATTTTAACCTCCCGTTTTTTATCATAAAAAATATAAAAAGTTATATCCGATCTAATTTCAATTACATTATATAACTGCAAATACTTGTTGTCAAGTTAATTAGTTTTATGATTTTGTATTATTTTTCGCATTTTTAATAGAAAGTGGCATATTTTTGTGTTAAATGTAGGATAAAATGATAAAATTTACCGCTTTATTATATGGTTTGTATGCGTTATTATAAGATTATATTTTTGAAAAACTCAAGAAATAGGGTTTAAATTGGTGGTTTTTTGATATTTTTTTGCAAAATCAACTAGTATAAAAAAATAATAAAAAATGTATAATTTTTTGTATAATTTGTTCGTTTTTTGATATACAGAAATTTTTAACTGTGATAAAATAAATAAAAATACTATGGGAGGAGTATTGCCTATATGAAAAAAATCAAAAAAGTCAAGGGTGAAAACCGTGTAATTATGGGCGTTTTATTCGTTTTGTTTTGCATTTATGCAGCGACATTGCTTGTGCCGCTTATATGGATGTTTATAAATTCATTCAAACCAAACAATAACGAATTTTTCTACGACCAATGGAAGTTTACAAGTTTTACATTTGATAACTATAAACTTCTGTTTTCAAGTGACAATAATTTCATCGGAATGTTTTTAAATAGCCTTATTCTTTCGCTGGCTATTCCAACAGCATCTACATTCTTTTCGCTTTGCGCAGGTCATGCGACCGCAAGCTTCAATTACAAGTTGAAGAATGTATTTTACTTTATCTTCCTGATTCCGATGTTTGTTTCGATTGTCGGAACAACGCCGTATCTTTACAAGTTACTTAACGATATCGGTTTGTTCGATACACACATAGCCCTGATAATTATGTCGTGCGGTGTTTCGGGATTTGGATTTTTGATGTATTATTCCGTATTTAAAAACATTTCGCATACTTACAGTGAGGCGGCAATGATTGATGGCGCGGGATACTGGAGAACGTTCTTGCAAATACTTTGCCCCCAGGCGGTCAATCTTATCGCTGCTCAGTGGGTAATGGGCTTTATCGGAACATGGAATGATTTTTCAAGTCCGTATTTGTTCTTGCCTTCTTATCCAACACTTGGTGTAGGCGTTAAAGAAATTTCTGATACGATTGATCTTGGTGGTACTTATCCGGAATTGTTTGCTACCATCATCTTGATGTTGATACCAACCTTGATTCTGTATTTTATATTCCAAAAGAAAATTATGTCCGTGTCTTTAGGCGGCGGAATAAAAGGATAAATTTTAAAAAAATTAAGGAGACTTTTTTATGAAAATTTCAAGAAAATTTTTAGCATTGGCAATGGTGTTAGTTATGCTTCTCAGTACAACCGCTTGCGGTTTGAAGCGTAATGATGCAGTTGCAGAAAACGGCGACTTTGATTTAGTTGTTAAATACTATTCAGGTGCTTATGGTGATGAATGGATTAAGCTCGCCGCTGAAGAATTCGGCAAAGAAAAAGGTGTTAAGGTTCAGGTAATCCCTTCAACCGATATGGACTGTGGCGCTGAAAACAACCTTACAGCAGGTAAAAACCTTGCAGACGTTTACATTGGTTCTTCAAACCGTTGGGAAAGTTGGGTTCAAAACGGATATATCGAAAACCTTAAGAGTGTTTATGATTCTACCGTTAAAACTTCTTCCGGAGACAAGAAAATTTCTGAGTTTATGGATCCTGATGTAATCGGCAGAGCCTATATTGAAAGACAGGTAGGAACAGGTGATTCTTATCCTTGGGTAATTCCTTTCACATCAATGCCTATGTCACTTGCTTACAACTATGATGTTTTAAAGAAGATTCCTCACACATCTTCAGTTGCAGTTTCTGAAAAGTCTGTTGATAAGAAGACTAACAAGTGGATTGCTCCTCCAAGCAACCTTACTGAATGGTTAGCTCTTTGCGATGATGTTAATGCTTATAAGAGCGATGACGGTCACAAGTACGTTCCTTTCGGTTGGTCTGCATTGGCATCTGAGCAGGTTTATTATTTCTTATTCACATGGTGGGCACAGTATCAGGGACTTAATGAGTCTAATGTTTCAGGTCAGGGAAGTTTCTATGATTTCTGGAATTTCGGCAACACTTCAAAGACCACTATTAATCAGACCTTCTCAAGCAAGGTTTTCGAACAAAAAGGTTTAGCAAACGCACTTGATAATTTCAAGAAATTAGTTTTTGATTCAAATGGTAACTATAAGAATAGTCTTTCTGCTGTTAATACAATCAGCACACAGGAACTTACCCGTGCTCTTTACGCAAATCGTAACGATGAAAGACCTGTAATCGCATTTGCAAGTTCATTCGGTGAATCAGAAGCTAGACTTACCGGAGTTCTTGACAGTGATTCTGACGGTAAGCAGGATACCGATGTTCGTTTTATGAGTGTTCCTTCACTTGACGGTCACGAAAATGAAAAATACTTATATTGTGCTAACGATGACTTTATGTTCATTCCTTCAGGTGCAGCTCATAAAGATTTAGCAAAAGAATTTTTAGTATTCCTTTGCAGTGAAGATCAGTTAAAGAAATTCACTGTTCGTTCAGGCGGCGGAATCCGTCCTTTCAATTATGATGCAAGAGAAATCGAAGATGCTTCATTAACAGAATACAATAAGAGCGTATTCGATGTTTATTACAACAGCACAAGAGTTTATGATTTCCCCTTGGAGGCTTACAAAGTAAGTCCTTATGCAGTATCTCTCATTTACACATATGAAAGCCCCATTGCTTTTGCTGACCTTGATATTTCAAGCGTTCTTAATATGCTCAAGAAGACTAACGGTACAGAAATCTTAAAGGAAGTAAAGAGAACTTTTGATGTTATTAAAAACAATTACGTTAAAAAGTACCGTATGACCGAAGTAAAATAATTAAGAAACTAATTTACAGATTTGGAGGTAAAACACATTGGTTAGTTCTATCAAAAACCAAAGGGTGAAAAAACCGAGAAAAAATCTGAAGCGTAACCTATTTATATTCTCACTGTTAGCTGTTCCGTTGCTTCATTTTTTGGTCTTTTGGCTTTACCTAAACATAGAAACAATTTCACTTGCATTTTTTGAGTGGGATATTTTTTCAAATTCTTATAAGTTTGTTGGTTTCGATAATTTTGTTGAACAGTTCAGACAAATCAGAGAAATTCCTGAACGACTTAATATGTATACCAATGCATTCAGAGCAATAGGAATAAATCTTGCCTGTCTTGTAATGGCGGTAATTATCGGATATGCTTTTTCAAAACATATTCGTGGCGAAAAAGTTTTCAGAACAATTTTCTTCCTTCCGTCAATGATTTCAATAGTTATTCAAACACTTTGCTACAGATATATGTTTACATATAGTGAAGGTATGTTGGAAGGCCCTGCGGCGGAATTTTTAAGAATGATAGGTCTCAATTATAACGGTTGGGAAGTAACTTCCGATAATCCTGCAGTTGTCAGCAGTATTTGGTGGTTAATATCAATATTCTGTGTATGGGCGAGTGCCGGTATTAACATTATTCTTATGTCTTCGGCAATGTCACGTATTCCTGAAAGTGTTATTGAATCTGCAAAACTTGACGGTGTGGGATTCTGGCGTGAGCTTTTCCAAATTAATATTCCGCTTATTATGCCCACAATCAGCGTATTTATAATCAATTCGATTTTGGCGGTTTCAGCCTTCTATTTGCAACCGATGTTGCTTGTTGGCGAAGGTGTAGGACCGGGTGGTGTGTATAACACGGTAGGTCGGTATATGTTTAATATGACTACATCGGCAACTAATGGCGATATGCCTACGATTTCAACGGTTGGTATGATTTTAACCGTTGTGGTAGGTGTTCTCGTAATTATCGTTAAAAAGATTACCGACAAGATTACACCTGATGTTGATTTCTAAAGACTGGTAGATGATAGCGTGAAAAAGCACGCTATCAATCGTAGGGCGCCTGCTACTCGCCAACAAGTGGCAACCGTGGCACATGCGTATAATAATCACCATTTCAGTGATTTATTATCGCATTTTGTGTCCAAAAAATAGAAATGGTGATTATTATGAAAATTAGCAGACTAATTGGGGCGGTTTTAGCCGTTGTTTTAAGTGCCGTAATTATGCTTTCGGTAACCGTGCCCGTTTTCGCTCAAGGTGTTGTTATGAAGGGTGAGCCGGACGGTCAGATTAAGACTACCGTTATGGATGAGCATTTCTACTCAGGTTCACTTGAACCCAACTTTATGAGTGACAATGTTTCTGTAAATACAGAATCTTATGGTATGCACTTTACAGGTGCTTATCATTACGGCTCCGCATTAGTTTTGACCGCTTATAAGCTTAAAGATTACAACAGATTCACATTTTCTGTTGATATGTTGGGCACTAATGACGGTTTTATCTATTGCGGCTTTGGCGGTGCAGATGAAAAAACCACCGTATCTTATTATGATTTTAACTTGTGTATTTCAAATGGAGTAACCGCTCTTTATGAAATGGCAGGTATGACTTCATGGACCGCTATGGGTACAAATCTTACCCTTAACGGTGCACTCACAGTTGGAAAAACAACTGACTTTGCAATTACTCTCGAAAATGTTTCAGGTAACGAATATAAGGTTACTTTTGAACTTCTAGAAGAAGGCAAAGCAATAGCAAAAACCGATTACGGCACAACTGTTAAAATGAATAACCCCAACGGATATTTCTGTATGTGGGGTGGTATGAATGAGCAATTTGACCTTCGTGACTTCAAAGTTTACGATAGTCCTAAAAATCTTTGCTTCTCAGATGATTTTTCAAATACAAGCCTTACCTACGGTGATGAGGCTTTGGGTAACAGTAATTGGCATATTAATGAAGCAAGATTTACAAGAGATGAGATTTTCATCTCTCGTAATGCCGGCCCTGAGTTTAAAAAAGCAGGGGATACCATTACTGCTAAGAGCAAACTTGACTTATGCAATACCGTAAGCAGACCTTATGAAATTACTTTCAAGGCAGAAATTGCAAGTCTTGAGAAAAACTCAACCTTTGGATTATATTTAGGCGCTGATGAAGTAGGTGCTTTAGATAAGTCAACAATTATCGGTGTTAGCGCTTTAAATGATAAATTTGCTTCTGTAAATGTTATCAAGAATGGTAAAGTGGCTGATTACGGCGAAAATATTATCCCGTTAAGCGCACTTAATATTGATGATACTTCCGTTGAGTTTAATGTTGTAATTGGTAGCGATTATTCCGTTATTGTTACTATCGGCGGAATTAAGTTTACTTTTGGTAACATCAAATATGCCGGATATTGGGGTATATGTAACTATTCTTCAGATAACAAAAGCACGGCAGTTGTAAAACTTAATGAAGTAAAGGTTATTAAGAATACTTCAAATGCTAATGCGGCACCTGATTTATCAAACGATTTCAGCGGTATTAAACTCACTCAGGACGGATTTGAGGAGTATTACATCAGCGATCGTACATATTATATAGGTCCCGGCGTTTCACTTCGCCCAAAGAGTGCTTTTACAGTTGAGCCTTCACTTTATTTTGAAAATGCAGGTTCTTACAGTGCGTTTGCCCCCAAGGGCCAATATAGCGATTTTATATTGCAGTTCGATGTAAAAATGGTATCTGAGGGTCAAAATAGCCAGTGGTTTGGTGTGAATTTCGGCAAAAAATCGTTTGCCTCTATTGCTGATACCACAACAAGCATTAACTTTGAATATTATGCTTGGGGAACAGATCCGTATACACAGATGGTTTCTAATTTGTGTACATTTGATGATGGAACCAAGGCTAAAAAGATTGATGATTATCATTTCTTCAAAGACCAGGAAACAAAGTATAACTTTATGATAGTTGCTAAAAACCGCACAGTATATGTTTACTTTAAGGAAGATAGTGAAGACATATCAAAGCTTGGTATCTGCCGTGCGGTAATTCCTAATGTTAACACTACAGGCTATGTTTCAATCTTTGGTTTAAACGGTATATCCTTTGATATTATGAATTATAAACTTACCAATATAGCTCCCGAGGCTAAGGAAGATTCAAGCATTGCGCTCAGGGAATCATTTGATAAGGATACAATTACCGATAAGCTCGTAACTTCAGGCTCTGCCGAGGTTAAGGATGGCGCTTTGAAACTTTCAGGCGGCAGTATTGCAACAAAGTTAGAAAACACTTTCTATATAGCAAATTTCACTGTGTCTGATTTAAAAGATGATTTGACTGTCAGCGTTTCGGATAATAAATCTGTAATTATTTCTAAGGATTTAAATAAGATAACCGTTAACGATGGTGCTAAAAAGACCGATTATGATGTATCTGCATATAAACTTTCGGATTATAAGAGTATGCAGTTACAAATGATTTTGCAGAACGATTCATTGTCGATTGCTGCAAAGGGTGTGTTTGAGCCGCAGGATAAATTTGCAATGCCTGTTGTAGAGCACACATTTGCATCTGTTGTTAAAGCCGGTATCATTAAATGGCTCTCCAACGATGCAGTTATAGATGATATATCTGTATATTCACTTGATCACACTTACAAAGCGGCAAATGTTAGTTATGAACAAGATCCTAACGATACCGATTTCTGGGTAAAGAAGGATAATATCATCTCTGCTAATAATGGTGATAATTCGGCAAATTCTGAAAATTCACAAGGAATTTCAACAATGTATATTGTTATTTACTCGGTAATAGGTGCAATAATTATCGCACTTTTGGCAGTGATTATCATCTTGTCGGTTAAGAAAAGAGGTAAAAAGCAATGAAAAAACTGATTGCTGTATTTCTTGTAATTCTTCTTATGTTTAGTTGCGTTGGTTGCGGCGAAAAGAAAGAAGAAACTAAAACAAGTGCTGCTATTACTAAGAGAGAAACCCCTTTAAAATATGGTATAAATGCCCATGTGTTTGAATTAAGACCCGTTATGGATCCTAGTTCAACTTTAGAAAATATTGCGGATTTAACCGAGGTTTTAGGTATTGAGTATTACCGTTTAAGCACTCCGCTTGATTCTATGTTTGAAGTAGCAGAAGGCGATGTTCCTGTATTCAAAGAGGGTCAAAGAGCTCTCATTCATCAGGTGGTTGAAAAAATGAGTGCCGCAGGTGTTACCCATTTTGTGGCTGTTAGTGATGCTCCTATTTATCCTTATGGATATTCAGTAACCACATCGGGTGTTGTTCCTGATCCGTTGGTTGAAAAGGAAATGTATATCCGCTGGGTTAAACTTTATGCAAGAGCTTGGGCTATGATTGTTGAAGAATTTCCCGAGATTACTCACGTTGAGCCTATGAATGAGCCTGATATTGCAGGTGCAAACATATTTACAAAACAGGGTCATCAGTGGGGCGTTGATGATGGATACGTTTACAGTATGAGTGATAAGGCTCATATGATTGCTGATTTACAGTATTATATATATAAGGAAGTAAAAGCAGTAAATCAGGATGTAATCGTTACAACTCCCGGTTATTCTACCCACGGAGAAGGTGCCGAAGCTTTAGATCTTCTTTATGAGGCTATCGAATCAGGTGCCCATCCTTACGATGCGGATTTTGGAGATACCAATCCTGACCATTATTTTGACAGTATCAATTTCCATAAATATTTAAACGATATTTCTTTAGAAGAATATTTCGAGCATTGTGATACATTCTACAAGGCGTGTGAACGCCATAATGATGCAGGAAAACCTGCAATTATTACCGAGTGCGGCTTTACCGATAACGATAACGAGGGTAGGGAAGCATTAAACGCAGAAAATATGGCAAAATTGCTCGACCTTTACAATGAAAAAATGCCTTATCTCGAAGCAGTTTTGTTCTATATGCTTAATGACTATTCGGGCTATTCTGTAAGCACAAGTGAAGATAACTTTGGTTTCTTTACTTCCTTTGGTGATCCTGAAAAGAAGGCTTGTCCTAAGCCTGCAACTGTGGAATTCTATAAATATATTCATAAAACGGAGGATGTATCCCCGCTTTATAAATACTGCCCCGAACTTATGCCTAAATAATTTTCATTTGCAAAAAAGTGAGAGAATTTTTTGCAAATAGAGGTTTAGAATATATTAATTTTAAATCCCAAGTTAATTACCATGTTGCAAAACTGCAATGTGAATTAAAATGGTATAAAACAAATGTATTAAAGTTATGAAAGTTAGCCTTAGAGAGAGTGGAATGGCATACTTTGATAATATATACTTAAATTTTAATGCTTAATAAAAGTTTGAAATTAAGGTTATTTATTAATACTTTTGTAAATACCAAAAATTAAAAAAGGAGAAAAAGTTATGGCAAAAATGTTTAAAAAACTTTTGGCAACAGCATTGTCTCTCGCACTTCTAGCTACTTTCTGTGCAGTTCCGATGACAGTAAGTGCTGAAGAAACTTATGCGCCTTATGATGTGGTTGAATACGAAGATTTGCTAGACACCGGCGATAATCATCTCTCGGCAGATGGAATCACCTTAACAGCAAAGAATAATCTTTTCCATTATGAGGCAACTTCAGAAACCCATTCGGTAATTTATAAATTCCGTTGGGTTTCAGGAACTGCTACTTATTTCCAGATGTATCCAGGTATTTATTGCAGTGATAATCCTTTTATGTATCGTATCAATGCAAGTGATGCTCAGTGGGTAAAGAGATATGAACCTGCAAAAGCAACCAAATCAATAGGCTATGCTATTAATGCAGGCGATGAATTCGATATTGAAATCGCAAGATTAAAGGTTGTATCGGGTGACCATACAGGCGAATATTTAAGTTACTTTAAGGTGAACGGTGAAGAAATATTCAAAACCTATGTAACCGAAAGTCAGGCTATTGAAAATTCACTTTTGGATAGCATCCAGTTGAATTTAAATGATAATAATTTTGATTGTATGATTAAGGCTACTCCTGAAGTAGAGGAGCCTGAAGATCCTAATCCCGAAGCACTTTATTATGATTATGATGAAGTAACATATTACGATTTATTGAAGGATGGCGCACCTCTTTCAGGTGATGTATATCAAATCGGCGGCAACTCCACATTTACTTATAACAAGACAGCTGATACAGGTTCTGCTATTTTCAAATTCCGTTGGAAAGAAGCAAATGCAGGCTCAAGCTTCCAGTTAAGCTTTGACAGAGAAGGCTCTGTTGCTTATATGTTCGGTGTTCAACTTTATACACCTAGTGAGCAATTCCCCAATGGCTACATTTGGTTAAGACCCGGTTACAAGGAAGCAACAAAGGTTGAACTTCCCGAAGCTCTTGAAATGGGTAAGGACTATGACATTGAGTTTGCAAGACTTAAGGTTAAGAATGGCGAACACAAGGGCGACTGGTATGTATACTTCAAGATTAACGATGTATTAGTTGCTGAAGATTATGTTGATGGTAGCTTAATTACCAAGCAAGGTAATTACACCACAAATCCCGGTTCTTATGCAGGTACTGTTTCTAACATAATTTACCTCACATTCTGGGGTAACGGTGCAGGAAACAAGATTGCTGCTATTCCTGTTCCCGAAACTTTTGATAATTATGATGAAGTAACTTACGATAAGTTGACTTACACAGGTGGCGGTGATGCATATACATACAACGCTACTTCAACTTCATTCTCATCAATCATCAAGTTCCGTTGGACTGCTGGCGGAGATCAAAAGAAATTCACCTTATTCCTTGATGATTGGGTATTCCCATTCTGCTTTGCAGCAAAAACTCCTAATCAGGAAGGTTTCGGTAAGAAGGCTGGTCCTAACGGATCATGGCACCTTGTTCCTTCAAAGGATAGCTATATCGTAGATATGGATACTCCTATCGTAGCGGGTCAAACTTATGATATCGAGGTTGCTCGTCTTAAGGTTTTAACCGGTGCAAACAAAGGCAAATACTACGTTTATGCTAAGGTCAACGGCGAATTAATTAAAGATTATTACTATGATGGTGTAGTTGACGGCGTATATGGCGACGGCACAGCATTATCAAACAAGGTAATTCTCAGTGTGCCTTCAGGCAACACAATCAGTGAAATTCCCGTTCCCGAAGTTTATGATAGCTTCGATGAAATCACATTTGATGATTTGTATGACGGAACAACTTCTATGGCAGGTAAAGAATTGGATGGAAGCAAGGATTATTTCACTTATAATGCTACTTCACCTTCATATTCTGTAAAATTGTCATATCGTTGGACAGCAGGCGAAACTCCCAAGTTTACAACCTATTTAGATGCTTGGAAGTATCCTTTCTGCTTTGCAGTTAAAACTCCCAATCAAACAGGATTTGGCGCTGCAGCAGGTCCTAACGGTGCTTGGCACCTTGTTCCTTCAAATGACAGTTTGATTGTTCAAATGGATAAGCCTATCGTTGTGGGTCAGGCTTATGATATTGAAATCGGTCGTTTAAAGGTTATGAACGGCAAAAATGCAGGTAAATACTATGTTTATTATATGGTAGACGGTGAGTTGATTCAGTCTTA
>JAZTXU010000228.1:0-3189 GCA_045636565.1 Acutalibacteraceae bacterium | reverse complement strand
AAACAATACCTCTGAATGCATAAGGCAGAATTTAGAGAAAAATTTCTTTGTAAATCAGATATAGGTGGTTCTCTTACCATAATATTTTCTTGTTTTGGTTGTTACAAACCATTATGAAGACAAATGATATATATGGTGATTACTTGCTTTTTCTATACCTAAACACACGGATTATGATAATTATTAAAAGAATTAAATCAATTATCAAAAACAACCCGATTAATATATGGAGCCATTCTGGAATGTTTAGGTAATTTTTTATAACATTTATTATAGAGCAAAAGAGCAGAATAGTAGCAAATATCACATTTAAAATTTGTGTTTGTTTATCCACAAAACCATCTCCTTTATTTAATTATGGCATAAAATAATAAATTAAACAAAATGTATAGTTGTAACATCAATTTTAATCCATATGGTTGAAGATTTCAAGTGATATTGTACCTACGGCACAGTGATTAGTGAAATCGTTCGCTTATGCTCACGGTGAAATCAAAGGCTTGCACTTTTGGTGAAATATTTTGCGGCGCAAAATGTGAAATTAAATCCACCCTCCGCCGCAGCGATTTCACTCGAGTGAAGCGAGAATTTCACATTGCGAAGCAATATTTCACCCACCCGAAAGGGTGGATTTAGTTGAAAAAAGCACTTGCTTTCGCAAGTGCTTTTTTCTGGTGGGAGATGGTGGATTCGAACCACCGAAGGCGAAGCCAGCAGATTTACAGTCTGTCCCCTTTGGCCACTCGGGAAATCTCCCATATTAAGTTTTAAAAAGACTCGTGAAAAACTGGAGCTGGTGGACGGACGCAGCCTTTTTTCAAAAGTCTGCCGTGCTCGCGGCATAGCCGCTTCACACTTCGCGGTTAAAAACATCACACCGTGATGTTTTCTTAACACCGCTCACCCTCTCAGGCTTCGAGTCCGATTAAAGACTCGTGAAAAACTGGAGCTGGTGGACGGACTCGAACCCCCGACCTGCTGATTACAAATCAGCTGCTCTACCAACTGAGCTACACCAGCGTTTCTCAAAGCGCCTAAATAATATACCATAACTATACGCCAATGTCAAGAGATTTTTTTAAAAAGTATAAAAAAATTTTAAAAAAATTATTTTTTTCACTTATTTGGTGAAAAAACATATTATGTTATTGAAGTCGGACTGCAAAAACCGATATTCATAACCTATATAGGAGGCTTATTTATGGCAGATTTAAAAAATGGTTGCCCCACAGATGCTAACTTTAAAGAAGCGGTTTGCATTGATGCGGGCAGAGTTTATGATTCTTGTTGCGATAGGGATTGCCTTGAAGATTTAAGATGCTTCTTTTTACCCGAAGCTCAAGAACTTATTAATAACGCAATCAGCATAAGACTTCGCAACGCAAAGGTACTTAATGTTTCTATTGATGTTGAGCCTGTGAATTTCAATAAAGGCTTCTACTCCTGCGACCTCACCTTCTTCTTTCTCTTGGATTTTGAGGTTTACACCTCTCCCCACTCTTGTCCTCAGTGCATAAGCGGCATTACCTCTTACAGCAAGCGCGTAATTCTTTATGGCAGTGACGGTAATGTTAAGGTATTTTCAAGTTCCTGCAACAACAACTGTGCTGACGGCAACGGCGGTGTGATTAAAACCTCAAATTGTCCCGAATGTGTTGTTCAGGCGGTAGACCCCGTGCCGCTTGGTGCTCGAATCGGTCAGGTGCGCGACTGTTACGAAAATGTTTGCTGTGTTCCCAAAAATATTTGTGACTGCATCGGCGGTGAGGTTGTAACCAACATAAGAAGTGGTGAGCCAACCGTATTCGCATCGATCGGTCTTTTCACAATTGTTCAACTTGTTCGCAATGTGCAGATGCTTATCCCTGTTTATGACTTTTGTTTACCCGAAAAAACCTGCACAGATACTACCGACCAACCCTGCGATGCATTTAAAAAGATTAAGTTTCCAACCGATGATTTCTTCCCTCCAAGACCTTGTGACATTTCCTCCTGCGGTTGCGGATGTTCTGAAAACAACTGCGACGATTAGCAAATTACACGGCATTCTAATAAAAGCCCGAACGGTAAGATTTAATCCTACTGTTCGGGAATTCTTTTAAAACTCGCCAAAAAAATATTTAGCAGAAAAATAGCCTATAACCAAAATCATAACCGCCAATGCCGTAAAAAATATTGATTTTAAAAATAATTTAAACTCTTCTTTTCTTTCTTCTTTCATAATAAGACACCTCATAAATAGTTTTGTCTTAAATATGAAAAGTTAAACGAGGTGATACATATTACCGTCTACAAATTGAATAAAAAGTTAATTAAGATATCCAAAAAAGAATGTGCATTGTTTTTTAGCGACAGCGAAAGCCTCACAAAAGCCATTTTATTTCTTATTGACAGTAATATTAAACTAAGCGCTGATAGTTCTTTATATATTTCAAGCGGAAACTACGTGCTTATTTTAAAAAACCTTAACCGAAAATTTCTTACGGCTTTAAACGAATTCTGTTATTTTAAAACAGAAAACAAAATAAAAATAGAATCTGTTTTAGAATACGGTAAACCCATAATAAAAAACAACGCCATAAAACGTTACGGCGTTGCTTTTTTAAAAAATTAAAGTGATTTTATAAATTTAACATTTTCTTCCATTTCATTTGAGAAAAGAAAACTGCCCGCTACCAAAACATCTGCGCCCGCTTCTATGGCTTTAGAGGCGGTTTCTTTGTTTATACCGCCGTCAACCTCGAGCAGAATATCATAGCCTTTTTCGACAATTTCTTTTCTTAAAACCGAAAGCTTTTCTTCTGCTTCAGGCATAAACTTTTGACCGCCAAATCCCGGTTCTACCGACATTACAAGCACCATATCGCAAAGGGGCAAAAACGGGAAAATTTCTTCGGGCTTTGTGCATGGCTTAATTGTGAGACAAGCCTTGCAACCCAAAGCGCGAATTTCCTTTAAGGTTTCCGCCACATCACTTCCAGCCTCATAATGAAAGCCTAAATAATCAGCGTATTCGCTGAATTCTTTTATGTATCTGTGAGGTTGATCAATCATTAAATGAACATCAAGCAGAAGATTTGTGTGCTTTTTTATTGATTTAATAACAGGCACACCAAACGAAATGTTAGGTACAAAAACACCATCCATAACATCAAGATGAAGCATATCCACACCCGCATTTTCAAGTCG
>JAZTXU010000227.1:0-1572 GCA_045636565.1 Acutalibacteraceae bacterium | reverse complement strand
AAGTGTATGACCCGTATGTACATGAAAGAGACAATATCGGTAACTTAAGCAAAGAAATCGTTAAGAAAATTAAAGATTTATATTTGCAAAAATTAGGATCGGGTGCTGAATTAAAAAATGTTTATATATACAAATATTATGGCACTTTAAGTGACGGCAGTATTGCTGTTGACGTTGAGAGAACAGATTTGTCCGGACCAGACGTTGAAACCATAGTTCATTCGATGGTTTTCTTGAATGATTACCTTTATTATGCAGGTGCAGCACCTTATATTTTTAAAAATAATAAGTTAGAAAGTCTGGAAAATGCCTATAAAAACGGAACAATTACCGCTAAGGTTCTTGATGAATTTTTCAGCAAGAACAAAGGTATGGATGTAAGTAACCAATTTTTCAACAAAAAAGACAACTGTGCAGGTCTTACAAAATTAGATATCAGCCGTATAAAACAGAGTTATCATTGCGAGGTCGGAAGAACCTCATACAGAATGTCTGATTTGGTTATTAAGGAATATTATGGAAATTTAAAGGATAATTGGGAATTGGTTGTTTTAGGGTTTGATGGCGCAACCTCAAAAACCGTTACCGAAAAAGTTGGAAAATATAAGTATACACACCCTGAAAATCAAGGTTTATATGTATACTACAAGTCTGACAAAAATACCAGTTCATATTCATCAGCAATAACAGAAATCAAAAGTGCTTATAGTCGCGATGAATTGATTTCGGATACCAAAGTGCCTAAAAAAGTATGGGAAGATATGTTTGCTTATTATTCGGATATGTTTGAAGAATCAGAAATAAAGGAAGCCGCCAGTCCAAGTCTTTCAGGAGGAGGCAATTTCCCAAAACTTTCAGAAAAAGAAAAGCAAGAAATATTGGCTGCAAGAGGCGAAATTGATAAAAATGCAGAACTTGAAGTGAAGCAGGCTTATGTTGACCTTTGGGCACAAAAGGGCAAACATTTCACCATAGATGATGTTAATATCCTCAAATATTATGGCACTTACAGAGGTGCTGTTGTAGTGATACTCAGCGGTGCACCGGTAGACTACACTGACGGAATTGTGTCACATAAAGTTGCAGATATTGAGTTTATATATACCAGCGGTAATTACATTGTGGTTTACAGACATAATGCCTTTTATAATTTAGAGGAAGCATTAAATGAACGAATACTGCATAAAAACGATTTAGAGAAAATATATGATGTTAATATGGCGATTCATTAAGAATAAACAGTATCCTGACCGCACAAAGACACACCACGCCAAAATTAACCCTAAAATTTATGTAACCATTGCCAAATTTTCTAATATACTGTTAGTGTAACATAAATTTTGGGGGTGGCGATATGAGAAGACGCCGATATGGAAACAAGGGTTCCTTTGCGCTCGCATTCGCCGTAGGCTTGCTTTTAAGCTGCTTTTGTCCGCCAAGATTTTTAGTTGCCGCGCTTGCAATCTGGGTGATTATTCTCAGCCTGTCGGCTTGCAGACATTGATTTTCGGAGGTTTTTGTATGAAGGTGGTTTTATTTAAAAGCCCTAAATTTATGAGCGGAATTTTAAGA
>JAZTXU010000226.1:0-1916 GCA_045636565.1 Acutalibacteraceae bacterium | reverse complement strand
TAATTTTAGTGGTTTGCATTACAGTCTGCTTTATGACCGACCCTATTGATAAATCCAATAAAAAGGAAACCAAAACGGAAACGGTGGTTTCAGAAGAAGAAATTACAGATAACACCACATCAGAGCCAACAGTATCCGAGCAAAGCAAACCCACAGAAAGTGAGCCTGATAAGATTAAACCTGAGACAAGTAAACCTACCGAGAGTAAGCCCACTGCAAGCACACCGACAGAAACCCTACCCGGTCTTATTACACCATTAGATAGACTAGACCTAAAAGGTGAGAAAATTATATTTGCGGCACCGTGGAAGCACGGCCCCGGCGAATCAAACTCGACTGCAAACACACTCCGTAGACGAAGAGTAAAGTATCTTGAAGAAAAGTATAACTGCAAGTTTGAATGGATTGTTGATTCTGACACAGAGCGTTTAAAGACTTCGGTAGCGGCGCATAAGCCTTATGTTGATTTCTTCACGCTTTACACTTCGCAACTCCCTTCGTTTGCAATGAATGGCTATCTTCAGGATATGGATAAAATTGAGACTGTTGACCTTACAGAGGAAAAATGGATAAAGGGTCAGGTTGATAGCGGTGTATTTAACGGGGGACATTATGCGTTTGCCACTGAGCAATATGCAGAACCACGTTTCTGCTTGGTGTTCAACAAAACTTTATTTAAGGAAAACGGTTGGGTTTCCCCATATGACCTCTATAAGCAAGATAAATGGACTTGGGAGGCTTGTTTAGAGCTTGCAAAGCAGGCTACCGACCCCGATAAAGAGCGTTTCGGCATTGGTGGTATGGAAATTGCAGGTTCATCAATTAAAGCATCATTTGGTGCAGAATTTGTAAAAACAGATGAAAAAGGGGTTCCTAAATTTGTTGGTGATTCTGAGGAATGCAGATTGGCAAATGAATTTCATCAAAATGTAATTAAGAAACAGTATGATGATTATATATACCAACCTGAATCATACGCATGGATTATGGGTCTTTTACATTTACGAGACAGAAAGACTGCTATGCAAATTACTCAGCTTTATAGTGTTCGTGAAAACATTCTCAGAATGGAAGACGATTACGGTATTGTTCCTATACCCAAAGGTTCTAACAAGAACGGCGGATACTGTTCAATTATGGAAGATGTTCCGGTGAATGTTATGCTTGCAAATAATCCTTTGGCAAACCAAAAGTGTTATGTTCTTAATAAGTTCAATGAACCTTATAGGGGCTACGATAATGTTGTTGCAAGGAGCGAATTTGAAAAAATTTGCCGAGATCAAGAATCTGTGGAATGTTTGCTTGATATGATGAATAAATACGGCAAGTTCAACCGTTCTATATGGTTTGGTGCGGCTTCTGCCGAATATTCCAAGGCTATTGGTGAAGTGAACAGTGGCAAGGCTACATTTAAAAATGCTATGAAAGAACATAAAATAGCTATTGAAAGCAAACTTGAAGACACTTACAATTCGTGGTACGAGAAAAAAGAATGATCCAAAGGCACTTTATGATATGCTCGAAGCATATAAAAAATAAAGGGGTGATTTTATGTCAGATTTGGTATTGAAATTAGTGAATATGAGCATTTCTGCGAGCTTTATTGTGATTGCACTATTGCTTATAAGATTAATTTTCAAGAAAATGCCAAAATGGGTGAATATGGTGCTGTGGGGCTTGGTGGCACTTCGTTTGTGTCTGCCGTTTTCAATGCAGAGCGAAGCGAGTTTATTGCCGAGCGCAAATGTTGTGCCCAAAACAGTGATTGAAAGCCCTGCTCCGCAGATTGAAAGCACATCGGTTGTTGTTGCAGATGATGTAAAAGATTCGAAAAACGAAGCTGTAAACAGTACGGAAAACGAAACCGTAAACGATGGGGCAAACGAGGTTGTGGGCGGTTCTCAAAATGAGATAGT
>JAZTXU010000225.1:0-12236 GCA_045636565.1 Acutalibacteraceae bacterium | reverse complement strand
TTTGCCGCAATTTCAGAGCAAATGGGTGACTTACAGTCAAGTATTCTCATAGGATTGCGGTCAAGTCTTTCAAGGCAGGTGCCGCAAAGTTTATCGGTATTAGCGCTGAAATATTCCTTTAAAGCCGCGTGGTAATGCTTTCTGCATTCGGGACAACCAATAGAGTTTATCTCAAGTGAAATTTTCTCAATACCAACGCTTGTAAGCACTTGACGGGCAAGGGCAATAACCTCTGCATCCGCATTAGGCTCTGCCGCGCCAACACACTCAACACCAAATTGGTGGAATTCACGAAGTCTTCCGGCTTGGGGCTTCTCATAGCGGTAGCAACCTCCGATATAACAAACCTTAACGGGCAATGCACCGTTTACAAGACCGTTTTCAATAGCACTTCTCACAACGCCCGCGGTAAGTTCGGGGCGAAGAGTAATTGAACGACCACCTTTATCATCAAAGGTGTACATTTCTTTTTGAACAACATCGGTAGTGTCACCAACACTGCGTAAAAATACTTCGGTATGCTCAAAAACGGGCACACGGATTTCATTAAACCCGTAAAGACCTGCAACTTCAAGCATTTTGCCCTCAACAAACTGCCATTCGTGAGATTCGGATGGTAATACGTCATTTGTGCCTTTTACGGCACGGTTAATTTCTGCCATTATAATTCTATCCTTTTTTATATTATCCTTTTTTAACTATTTCGCGCCAGTCAAGGTCGCCGCGTTCAAGACCGTGAATCAACATTTCTGCGGTTGCAATATTTGTTGCAACCGGAATATTATGAACATCGCAAAGGCGTAAAAGTGCATGTTCATCCGGCTCGTGTGCTTTGGGGTTTAATGGGTCACGGAAAAGGAGCAAAAGGTCGATTTCATCGCATCCGATACGAGAAGCGATTTGCTGAGCGCCGCCCTGATAACCGTTAAGAAACTTCGTGATTTCAAGGCCTGTGGCTTCAGACACTATTTTACCGGTGCCACCTGTTGACACAATGTTATACTTACTTAAAATTCCGCAGTAAGCTATACAAAACTGAACCATAAGTTCCTTTTTAGCGTCGTGTGCGATAATTGCGATTGTCATAATAAACATCCTTTCATATCTTTTTTAATTTTGGTAGTAACAGTTCTTCACCCAAAAGTCTTTTTGAGATTCTCACGAAGGCTTTCTTGGCACGGCTTCTGTCTTTGATTTTATGCGTTACCGATAAAGCCGACAATTCCTCGCTTTCGGGCACAATTCCGATAAGTCTGAGACCTGCAGAATCAATAATACTGTCAATATTTTTAAAACCGTAGCTACGGCTTTGTTTAAGAATAAAGCGGTTGATAATAAGATTTGAAGGTATCCCCGTTTCCTTTAAACTGCGACCAATTTGTGCCGCATCTCTGATAGACACAGGGTCAGGCACTGCAACGGTCAAGAAAAGGGTACTCTTGGGCAAAGCAGAATAAAGAGTTAAATCTATTCCTGCGGGGAAATCAAAAATTACAATATCAAACTTTTTTGTGGCGGTGGTGACAAATTCTTTGAAAGCTTCACTGTCAATAGCACCCGATTTTGCGGGAGCGGGAATAAGGCATAACCTTTCTGTTCCCTCGCAAGTGCAAATCGCATCCTCAAGCGCGCGTCCACCTAAAATATCCGCAAGGTCGAAAACCGCCTTACTGTCAACCCCGAGCATCAAATCAAGACAACGGAATCCCTGGTCCATATCAACAAGCAACACACTTTTTCCTTGTTCAAAAAAAGCCGTTGCCAGACCTACCGAAATGGTGGATTTTCCCACACCGCCCTTGCCTGAGGTTATTGCAAATATTTTGCTCATTTAAAAACCTCTCACTATCATATACAAATGATAATTATTTTAACATATCAGTAAATTTTTGTCAATTTAAAACAACAAAATCCAAGCGTTAATTAAGAACAACAAACGGCATATCCTCTGCCGGAGTTTTACTTTCGGTAAAGAAATAAGCATCAAGAATATTTCTTACAACCGTACCTGCGGAATAACCCGAATTTCCGTGTTCAAGAACAACGGAAATTGCAATCTCGGGATTATCGAACGGAGCAAAAGCCACGAATACACTATGGTCAACCTTGCCGAGCACCTGAGAAGTACCCGTTTTACCGCCAACTTTAATGGGATAATCGCCGAGAGCGGCTCGGCCTGTACCGTCCTCCGTAACCGAAAGCATACCCTCTTTAACGGCATCAAGATTTTTCTTATTCATTTTAACGGTGTTAACAACCTCGGGTTCCATTGTTTCGTAAACCTCTGATATATCGTAAGATACAACCTTATCAATAAGTGTTGCTCTGTAATGTGTGCCTCCGTTAGCGAGAGTTGCAGTGTAGTTTGCAAGTTGAAGCGGTGTAAATGCATTCATCTGACCAATGGCAATCTGCAAAGTGTCACCGCCAACGCCGTTGGTTTTCGGTTCCATAATAATTCCTTTTGAATCATCAACCTCAACACCGGTTTTAACACCCAAGCCAAATTGCTTAAAATAATCGGTAAGGGTTATTGCACCGACACGTTTACCCAGTTCAAAGAAAAAGTAGTTGCAGCTCTTTGAAAGGGCGGATTTAAGGTTCATTGTTTTATGATAATGCATACATTGGGGTTGGTAATCTTTAAAATAACGGTATCTTTGTGCACAGAATATGGTTTCCCCGTGTGCCAAATGCCCGTTTTCGAGTGCCGCGATTGCCACAATGGGTTTAATTGTTGAGCCAATCGGATAAACGCCCTGAAAAGCGCGGTTTGTGAGCGGTTTTGCAGGGTCTTTTGCCAATGATTCATAATTTTTATTCATAGTTGCAGAATCATAAGAGGGATAATTCGCCGCACAGATAACCTCGCCCGAATCGATTCTCACCGCAACCGCTGCACCTGCGGTAACACTTCCACCCTCTGCCTGCAAACCTTTTACTACTGTTTCAAGTGATTTCTGAGCATTTTGTTGCACAACTTTATCAAGGGTTAGCATTATGGTTTTGCCTGCAATCGGCTCTTTGGTAACTTCTCTTGAAATTATATTTCCTTTTTCATCAAGGCGGTAGGTCATTTCGCCGTCGGTACCTCTTAAATATTCCTCGCCCCATTTTTCAATACCGCTTTTACCCACTTTGTCATTATAGGAATATCCCTTTGCCTTGTATTCCTCCCAGTCTTCTTTAAAAATGGGACCAACCGTGCCAATAAGGTTTACCGCAAGGGTGGTATCGGTATATTCGCGGAACGGAACAACTTCCACTGTAACGCCGTTTAATCTGAATGAAGATTCGGAGATTTTACGCATAATATCGGTGGGGATATCCTCCGCAAAGGTGAATGGATAAGATACCGAGAAGTCAAGTGCCTCCATGCTGTAACGCACACCCATTATTTTGCGTTGCTCGGTTGCACTATATTTTTCGAGTTCATATTTTGTAACCATTTCATCAACGCAGTTTTGCGCGGTGGCATAATGCGCAAGTTCCAAAATCTTTATTAACTTCTCCGTGTCACCTTCTTCCACAAATTTGTAAGGTGATTTTTTGGTTACGGGAAGTTCGTCCTGCCATTCAACATTATTCTTTTCCAGCAGATTTATAAGGGTTAATATAACATCGTTAAGATTATCCCTTACATAAGCCTTGTTGAATACAATGTTGTAACCGTCTCTATTTATAGCAATCTGTCTTCCGTAACAATCAAGAATTTCTCCGCGCGGAGCCTTAATAACCGCAGTAAGCACCGAAGCCGCACCGTCATTCTTGTCAACATATTTCTCAGCGTTAGTTATCTGAATTGAGTAAACCCTTGATGAGAAAAGAATTATAGTCACAATAAGCAGAAAAGACAAAATCGTGAGTTTAGTCTGACTTTTTTTCTGAAAAGGCAATTTTAAACCTCCAAGTTAACTTTCTTTGATTTCGTTGAATTTTTTATAAATGTAATAAAAAGGGAAAATGAAAACTGTGCTGTAAACCGCCGAAGGAAACGCATATTTCAATAGATATCCGAGGCTACTCTTCATATCGTGTGGCACTATATAGAAAAACAACCACAAAAAGGTGACATAAACAGCAGACATTATAAGCGTTAAAACAACTGCGGCGCGTATGTTCTTATTAAAAATATTGTTTGATGCCAAAGATACCGTTACCGCCAAAATCAGCAACGCAATGGTATTAAAACTGTATGCCCCGTAACTCACACTGTCAATAAAAGCTCCCGTAACAGCACCAACAATAATACAATGTTGAACATCTGCAAAAAAAGCGTAAGCGCAAAGTAATGGAAGCACAAGCATCGGTGTTGCGGTTCTTATTGAAAGATCCGCAAGTTCGGATGTGTCAAACAGTATTATAAATGAAAAGATAAAAACATTAGCCACAAACAACATTGGATGACGTTTTTTTCTAAGCATTATTATTTACTTCTTTCCGGGCTCTAAACCGCCCTTGCCTTCAAAATTGGTTATAACCATAACATTTCGCAGTTCATCTATATCAGCAAACGGCTCAACCGCAGCGAAAATAGAGGTGTTATATTCATCACTTCCGATAGAACGCACTGTTCCCACAAGAAGTCCCGAAGGGAAAATACCCTCACCTGAGGTTACAACATAGTCACCAATAGCAACATTACAGGAACGTGAAAGGTTATAGAATCTGGTTTGTCCCTTCTCGGCAAGTTCTAAGTTGCCCGAAAGCACACCCGAATCACTTGTGCGGTTATCAAGCGCACCTAAGGTAACGTCAGGACTCAAAATAGTAACAACTCTTGAGGTTGTGGTGCCAACATCGGTAACGTAACCCACAAGTCCCGCATCGGTCATAACGGGATCACGATCGCTCACACCGTCAACCGAACCTTTATTTATAACAAAACTCTTGTAAGGGTCCTTTTTATCGCGCGAAACAAGTGTGGCGGGACAGAATTTATAATCGGGGTTATTATCCTTGATTTCGAGATATTTTTTATAAAACTCATTTTCTGCAAGCGCTTTTTCATAATCAACCAATTGCTCGCGCATACTGTTTATTTCGTTTTCGAGTTCCGCATTTTGGAGCATGGCTTCGTTGCCGTCCTTTAAAGCGGTGCTGAAATCCGAAATACTGTTTGAAATATAGGTAAATGCTTCTCTGAAAGGGGCGGCAACAGTTCCTAAAATATCAGACTGAGGGGAAAGTCTTCCGCCTATGAAAAAGCATAGCACAGAAACGGTAATCAGGCAAAGAATGATACTTATAATCACTTTAAACTGCCTGCTGCGAAAGAAAAATCGCATTTTTATCCTCCTAATTTTTTAAACTTAAATGAATACGAGGTTATCTAAAACGCTTTCCTCTGCGGAAAACATAATTAGCGAAGGCTTCATCACCCTCAAGATGCTTGGCAGTACCAAGCACTACACAGTCAAGCGGGTTTGCGGCAACAGTTACGGGAATGCCTGTTTCTTCGGCAACAAGTTCAGCAAAACCGCGAAGAAGCGCACCGCCGCCCGTCATAGTGATTCCGCGGTCAATAATATCGGCACTAAGTTCCGGAGGGGTTTTTTCAAGAGTT
Source organism: Acutalibacteraceae bacterium (assembly GCA_045636565.1). Lineage (GTDB taxonomy): Bacteria > Bacillota > Clostridia > Oscillospirales > Acutalibacteraceae > UBA737. Next base: position 6,670 of record JAZTXU010000225.1, on the reverse strand, counting down.
ACTCTTATAGTGTCAATAATCTGTGAAATGGGGTCAGCCATAGCGGCACGAACCTCGGCAGAGGTTATAACCACATTTTTGGGCAAACCGTCAACCTGGTTTCTACCCTTGATTTCAATGCTTGTCTCATTTTCGTAAGGCTTTGCAGAACCGATTTCAATTTTAATCTGCTCTGCGGTGCGTTCACCAATAAGCAAATTATGCTTACGGCGGATATAGTTGATTATGGCTTCATCAAGGTCATCACCGGCAATTCTTATTGACTGCGCGGTAACAATATCTCCAAGCGATATAACCGCAACTTCACTTGTACCGCCGCCGATATCAACAATCATACTGCCCGAAGCATCAGCAACGGGAAGACCTGCACCTACTGCCGCCGCCATAGGTTCTTCAACAAGCACAACATCGGCCGCGCCCGCCTGCTTTGCGGCATCATAAACCGCGTGGCTTTCAACCTCGGTAATGCCGGCCGGAATACAAACCACCATTCTGACGCGGGAGAAAAAAGAACCTCTGAGCGCTTGACTTATAAATCTTTTAAGCATAGCGGCAGTAACACCAAAGTCAGCAATAACGCCATCCTTAAGCGGTCTCACCGCAACAATAGAACCTGGAGTTCTGCCAATCATTTCTTTAGCCTCGGTACCAACGGCACGCACGGCATCATTTCTTATATCATAAGCCACAACCGATGGCTCTCGCATTATAATTCCTTTTCCTTTAAGGCAAACCAAGGTGTTTGCGGTACCAAGGTCAACACCGATATCTCTTGTAAACATATAATTCTCTCTTTTCTTTTTTTACTTTAACGCATTAGGTATTATGAAATTTATCGCATTATTGATATTACTTATTTTAAGTTCGCCAACACTCTGAGCAAATTCACCGTCCAAAGTCCAGGCAACCGGATTTTCAGAATAAACAGTAATGTTCTTTGCGTGGAGGAATTCCATACCCTCACGGTCAAATTTCTTTTTAAGGATACCGTCAATAAGCGGTTGAATTTTGAGGATGTTATCAGGCTTTCTTATAAGGAAAACCTCAAACAAACCATCGTTAAGCGTTACAAAATCCTTTTTGTATTTAACAACTCCGCCAACCGAAAACGAATTTGAAATGGCACCAAATAAAAAGTCTCCTTCAATCTCTCGCTCATCGGCTTTAAGTTTAAGATGCGTGGATTTTATGCTTGCGATACTTTTAGCACCTTCAAGAAGATATGCCGTATGCCCCAAAAGATTCTTAACCCTTTGCGGGGTTGAATAAGAAGCTGAAGTGAAAGCACCGAAGGAAGCGGTATAAGTGAAAAATTTATCCCCAAATTTACCAATATCAAGTGTGGTTTCGTTTCCTTTTAAAATATCTGCCGCGGCTTTGGGGATAACCTTTGAAATTTTAAGTCCCGTTGTCCATTCGTTAAGTGTGCCTGCGGGTATATATCCTATCTTGCAGTTTATTTTTGAACGCATAACACCTGTTATAACTTCGTTTAGTGTACCGTCACCGCCGCAAACCACTATAATGTCATACTCACCGTCTTTTAGTGTGGAAACATAAGCAGTTGCATCAGCAGGTGCCTTTGTGGGATAAACCGTAACGCGATAGTCCTTATCCGAAAAGGTCTGCACAACCTTTAAAAGATTGGGCTTCATTTTAGCCTTACCGGAACAAGGGTTAACTATAAGCAAAAGTTTTTTGTTAATCATAATAACAGTCCTTTGTTATCTGTAATTAATATCAAGTGTAGCGGTGGCGTTTAGTGCCGAATCGGCAATATTACCGTCTAAATATTCATAATAGCCTTGTGCTCCAACCATTGCCGCATTGTCACCACAGTATTTAAGTGGCGGAAAGTAAAGTTCTAAATTTCTTTTGGCACATTCCTCTTCCATTCTGCGCCTTAGTTCACTGTTTGCAGAAACTCCGCCCGCAATGGCGATTTTTTTATATCCGAGATTTTCGGCGGCTTTCATTGTGTTTTGAATGAGCATATCGCAAACGCGCTGACGAACGGTTGCCGAAATCACCGGCACATCTATTTCTTCGCCCTTTTGCGAAGCATTATGAACTAAATTAATAACCGCAGTTTTAAGCCCTGAAAAACTAAAATCGTATTCCCCTATTGATTTAGGAAAAGGGAGCGGATATTTTTTAAGGTCTGCCACAGTGGCGATTTTATCAAGGGTTACGCCGCCAGGGTAAGAAAGCCCCATACATCGAGCCGTTTTATCAAAGCATTCGCCTGCGGCATCATCGGTGGTTTGCCCTAAAATCTTAAATTTTGTGTAATCGGTAACCTCGGCAATAACAGTATTACCGCCCGATACCAAAAGGCATAAAAATGGCGGCTCTAAATTTTTATGTTCCAGATAATTTGCCGCAATATGTGAGCGCAAATGGTGAACGGGAATAAGCGGCACTCCAAGAGACAATGCCAAACCCTTTGCAAAATTCACACCCACAAGCAATGCACCTATAAGTCCCGGTGCAAAGGTTACTGCAACCGCATCAATATCACTGTATTTAATGCCTGCCTGCAAAACCGCTTCATCACAAACCTGAGAGATAGCCTCCGTATGTCTGCGAGATGCAATTTCAGGAACAACACCGCCGTATATTCGGTGTTCGGCAATTTGAGTTGAAATTATGTTTGAAAGAACTTCTCTTCCCTCAACCACTGCGGCAGAGGTTTCATCACAAGAACTTTCAATTGCTAATATTTTCATTTTATTCAAACCTTTTTGTCATAATTAAAGCATCTTCTGAAGGGTTACTGTAAAAATTTTTGCGCTTCCCCTCAACTTTAAAGCCGAATTTTTCATAAAGCGCAATAGCGCCCTGATTTGACTCACGCACCTCAAGGGAAACAAAACTCAAGCCCTCATCCCGAGCGTGTGAAAAAACACGGTTTAAAAGTGCTGCGCCCACACCCATTCTTCTGTATTCAGGAAAAACCGCAACATTTGTGATATAACCTTCATCAATAATACAGTTTATTCCCACATAACCGAAAACCTTACCGTTTTTTATTGCCACAAAGAATTTCGTACCCGTCTTAAATGCAGAAAGCAGGGTTTCCTCGCTCCAAGGTTCAGAAAAACAAACCTTTTCAAGCTCGGCGATTGCCTTTATATGCTCGCGTTCAATTTTTATAACCTGCATTTGGCTGAAAAAATCTTCTTCAATCAGCTTATCAATGGCAGAAATTATTTCATCGCGACACATGCGGTAAATATTTTCTCCCCCACCGTAAGGGTCAGAAATTCCATTGCCTAAAATAAATACCTTCTCGGGCCCCGCGTACATATTAAGCACCACTTGGTGAGAGGCGGACATACAAATAATTTTATCTGCCCAAGAAATTTCATTGAAGGTCAACTGTTCAGACACAAGACCGCCAATATCTATGCCCTTTTCCGCCATAACCTTAACTGAATTTTCACTAAGCGGTGAGCCATCTGCCGAAATGCCGCAGCTTTTAACCGAAACATCGGGCAATTTTTTAGAATCAAGGTAAGCTTCTGCCATAGGGCTGCGGCAGGTGTTACCTGTGCATACAAATAAAATATTCATTATTATCCTTTAGCCTCAAGCCAATTTTTGCCGGAAGCAGCATCCGCCGTTAGCGGAACTGCCATATTAGCGGCAGATTCCATTTCTTCTTTTAATATACGGCAAGCCTTATCCTTATCTTTCTCATCACACTCAACAATAAGTTCATCGTGCACCTGAAGAATAAGGGATGCCGTGGGAAGTTCTTTTTCAAGTCGCTCGAACACCTTTATCATTGCAAGCTTTATAATATCTGCCGCGGTGCCCTGAATGGGTGCATTTCGTGCTACCCTTTCACCGAATGCGCGAAGCATTGCATTTGAATTGCTAAGTTCAGGCAGATATCTTCTTCTTCCGTAAAGGGTGGTGACGTATCCGTCTGCCTTTGCGCCCTTTATTGTGTTTTCCATATACTCAGCCACCTGAGGATAGGTTGACAAGTAACTTTTTATATAACTGTCAGCCTCGGCGCGGGTGACTCCGATATCCTTTGAAAGTGAAAATGCACCTATTCCGTAAACAATGCCAAAGTTTACCGCTTTAGCACGGCTTCGCATTACGGGGGTTACCATATCTATTGGCATTGAGAACACCTGCGAAGCGGTGGAAGTGTGGATATCCGTGCCTGTCAGGAAGGCATTTATCATATTAGAGTCATTCGCAATACTTGCAAGCACGCGAAGTTCAATCTGTGAATAATCGGCATCGCAAAGAACTCTTCCCACGGGCGCGGTGAAAAACTCGCGGAGTTTTTTGCCCTCTTCTGTTCTTACGGGAATATTCTGCAAATTAGGTTCAAGAGAACTGATTCTGCCCGTTCTCGCCTCGGTTTGGTTAAATGTTGTGTGGATTCTGCCATCCTCCGCTATACAACCTTGCAAACCGTCAGTATAGGTGGATTTTAATTTGCTTAAAGTTCTGAATTCAAGAATCAAATCAATTGCAGGGTGGTAACCGCGAAGTCCCTCTAAAACCTCGGCATTTGTACTGTATCCGCTTTTGGTTTTCTTTTTTGCGGGAAGTCCCAATTCTTCAAACAGAGCCACGCCCAACTGCTTGGGAGAGTTAAGATTAAATTCATAACCTACCAAATCGAAAACGGCTTTCTCGCAAACGGCAATGCGCTCGCCCAAATTCTCGGACATTTTGGCAAGCCCCTCTTTGTCAGCACAGAAGCCTTTAAGTTCCATATCACCTAAAACTTTTGCCAGAGGAAGTTCAATATCTTGCAACAATTCGTATTGGTGGGTTTTTTCGAGTTCGTTTGTGAGTTTATCGCAAGTGTCAGAAAAAAGACAGGCTTTTTTAATTATTTCACTTGTGTTTTCGGGCAATTCGGGAAGAACTGCGCCATATTCCTGGGAAAGCCTCTCCGCCGAATAGGAAGAAGATGCAGGATTACACAAATAACCTGCAAGCATAGCATCAAAGCAAACAGCAGAAATGCCATTAAATTTCTTGTAAAGATTTTTGTAATCGTAAACACGCTTTTTAATGTCTTTATTTTCTAAAATTTCTTTTGCAATATCTTCACTGCAACAGAAAACATTTTCTCCGCCTACAACTGCATATTCACCGTTTTGGGAGTAGAAATCAACCGTTCCCTCTAATTTGCAAGGGGTATCTGAAACGGTTATCTTCTTAATCTCGTTATCATCGGTATCAAGGCTTAATTGCACGCTTTGTGGGGTAAGCCCCATTTTTTCCATAAGTTTGAAAAATTCAAGCCTTGTCATAAGCCTTGATAAACCATCGGTATCAGCAGGCTTTGTTTTGTATTTTTCGATATCACCGTCAATCGGTGCGGTTTTGCAGATGGTACCAAGCCTTCTGCTTAAAAAGGCGCTTTCTTTACCGTCGGCAAGTTTTTTGCGAACACCCTCTTTAATTTCAAGGGATTCGAGATTTTCGTAAATATAATCAATACTGTGATATCTCGTAATAAGGTCGGTTGCGGTTTTTTCGCCAACACCCGCAACACCGGGGATATTATCAGAACTATCTCCCATAAGCGCCTTAAGCTCAATCATTTCTTCGGGGGTAAGCCCGTATTTCTCAAAAAGCGCGGCTTTATCGTAATTTATAATTTCGGGTCTGCCCATTTTTGTGGCAGCAAGTAAAACCCTTGTATTTTCAGAAATCAGCTGCAAGGAATCACGGTCACCCGTAGAAATAACGCATTCATTACCGCTTTGCTCGCATAAATTCGCAAGTGTGCCTAAAACATCATCCGCCTCAAAGCCTTCGCATTCAATGCAGGTGTATCCTGCAAGGGTGAGCCATTCCTTCATTATCGGAAGTTGAGTTGCAAGTTCTTCGGGCATACCTTTTCTGCCTGCTTTATATTCCGCATATTCCTTGTGTCTGAATGTGGGGGCTTTAAGGTCAAAAGCAATAGCTACGCCTTGGGGATTTTCGCTCTCGCAAAGGCGATTCAAAATATTTATAAAGCCGTAAACTGCGTTTGTATACACTCCGTCCTTGGTGGAAAGAAGTTTAATTCCGTAAAAAGCGCGGTTTATAATACTGTTTCCGTCAATTGCTAATAGTTTCAAAATCTCAACCCCCAAGTCGTGTTAAAAACTATAATAATCTAATAATAATCTATATATAATCACAATCTATAATAGTATAACACATTTATTCACCATTGTCATTATTTTTTTGAAAAAATTTGACAGTTTTAAAATTTTGAAGTATAATCCTCTTATGAAGATAGGAAACATTGAATTTAAAGGTTATGCCGCTCTGGCTCCGATGGCAGGTGTTGCCGATAGGGCCATGAGGGAAATATGTATAAAACACGGTGCCGCTTTCACAGTTAGTGAGCTTACAAGCTCCAAGGGAGTTACTATGGGGGATAAAAAATCCTCGGCTTTGCTCGCTTGCAGTGATGGTGAACGCCCTGTTGCTTCTCAGCTTTTTGGTCGTGACCCTGAAACTATGGCAAACGCCGCAAAGGAAGCACTTAAATACCACCCCGATTTTACATACGATTGCGCCAAGCTCGAACGAATAGGATAACTGCATAGGCTCCGCACCGTCGTTCGCCATTGCCTGCGCCAAAAGATAGCTTGCTTTGGGCGAACGCTCTAAATTCACGGCAATCTCTTTT
>JAZTXU010000224.1:0-1776 GCA_045636565.1 Acutalibacteraceae bacterium | reverse complement strand
TTTTTTGCCTAAAAATGTAATTTTAATGCTTGTAATTTGATGATATATATAATATAATAATATAAATATGTCAACTCGAAACGAACTTATTTTAGGAGGAGTAATAATATGAAATGTCCTTTTTGCGGTTTTGAAGAAAGTAAGGTAATTGATTCACGCCCCACAGATGAGGGTCAGAGAATCCGTCGCAGACGCGAATGCTTACAATGCGGCAAGCGTTTTACCACCTATGAGGTTATTGAAAGCCTTCCGATTATTGTTATTAAGAAGGATAAATCACGCGAAACCTTCAATAGGGACAAGCTTATGACAGGTCTTCTTCGTGCTTGTGAAAAGCGTCCGGTATCATTTGATACACTTGATAATATGATTGATGAGATTGAGGTTATCATCCAGAATTCACTTGACAGAGAGGTTAGCTCAGAGCGTATCGGTGAGCTCGTTATGGAGAAACTCAAGAAGATAGACGAAGTAGCTTATGTGCGCTTTGCATCAGTTTACCGTCAATTTAAGGATATTAATACATTTATGTCAGAACTTAGTAAATTACTTAGTGACAATTAAATTCAGGAGTTACAATGGAAAATTTAGAATTATTGGCAGAACTTTTACTGCCCCAAATCGATAAAAAACCCGAGTTTTACGAAAATCTTTACCCTGCACGCAATTTGCCTGAGGGCGCAAGGGTAACCCGTATTGCACCAAGCCCCACAGGTTATCTCCACTTAGGCGTACTTTTTGCGGCATTGGTTAACAGAATTACCGCCACATCAACAAACGGTATTTTCTACACCAGAATTGAAGATACTGACAAAAAGCGTGAAGTTGAGGGCGGTATTGAAGATATTATTAACGGACTTAACCGTTTTGGTATTACTATTGACGAAGGCTTTGTTTCAGGCAAAGAAGAAAAGGGCGAATACGGTCCCTATCAGCAAAGCCGCAGAGCAGAAATTTACCAAACTTATGTAAAAGAACTTATCCGTCAGGGTCTTGCTTACCCCTGTTTCTGCACCGCGGAGGAATTAGAAGCGGTTCGTAATGAGCAGGAATCTCAAAAGCTTCGCACAGGCTACTACGGAAAATTTGCAAAACACCGCGATATTACTTACGAAGAAGCAAAGGCTTTAATAGATGAAGGCAAGCCTTTTGTAATTCGTTTAAAATCTCCCGGCAGCGAAGATAATAAGATTGTTTTTGAGGATGCCGTTAAGGGCAAAATCGAAATGCCTGAAAATGATGAGGATTTTGTGCTTTTAAAATCTGACGGTATTCCCACTTACCACTTTGCACACGCGATTGATGACCATTTAATGCACACCACACACGTGCTTCGTGGTGATGAGTGGATTTCATCTGTGCCAAAGCATATTCAACTTTTCAAGATTTTAGGTTTCAAACCTATGAAATACGGTCATATTTCACCTATAATGAAGCTTGATAACGGTGCAAAGCGTAAGATTTCAAAGCGTAAAGACCCCGAGGCTGCAGTTCATTTCTTTGCAAGTGAGGGGTATGACAGTGAGTGCGTTATAAACTATCTTATGACGGTTGCGGCTTCCGATTTCGAGGATTGGCGCCGCGCTAATGCCGATGAATCTTATAAAAAATTCAAGTTCAATCTTAAAAAGATGAGCGTTTCAGGTGCACTTTTTGATGAAAATAAATTGCTTGATGTAAGTAAAAATATGGTTTCTAAAATGTCAAGTCAAACTGTTTTTGAAAAATTAACCGAATGGGCAAAAGAGTTTGACGGCGAGTTTTATGATATTCTAA
>JAZTXU010000223.1:0-10766 GCA_045636565.1 Acutalibacteraceae bacterium | reverse complement strand
ACTTGCGGTGAAGATGCATTCTGGTATGTATACGAAGATGGCACTTTAAAAATAGATGGCATCGGTGCTGCACAGGATTTTGGTTCTTACGGTGAAACTCCTTGGTACGATTACACCGATATTATAACCAAAGTAGAAATAGGTGAAAACATAACCTATATTGGCTATTACAGTTTCGATGAAATCGTGAATCTTAAATCCGTAACCTGCGGCAACCCCAATATCACATTCGGAAAGTGGTATGTGTTTGGTGCAAATGACCTTGTGTTCCACTCAAAAGGCGGCGGTGCGTTAGAGGAATATGTTAAAAAGAATGGTTACACACTTATAAAACCTGAAAATCCATCAATACCCGCTACACCTGAAATTTTAGCATATAATTGTACATCTGTAACACTTGTGCCAATTGAAGGCTATGAATATAGTATAGACGGCATAAATTGGCAAGCGTCAAATATTTTCGAAAACCTACAACCGTTTACAGAATATAATTTTTATCAGCGAATAGTTGAAAATGTGTATAAAACTTCCGAGTCTAGTGAAGCGCTTTGCGTAAGCACTGCTGAGTTACCTCAAAAACCCGTCATTAATGCTATTGTTGGAAATTCGGCAATAATAAGCCCCTTGCAAGGTTATGAATACAGTATTGACAAAGTAAACTGGCTAACTGCGGATACTTTCAAAAACCTTGAATATAACAATATTTATTGTATCTATTCGAGATGTGTTCCAACAGAACTTATGCCGAATCCCACAATCAGTGAACCCACTGAATTTATTATTCTGTCGGCACCCGAAATTATGCTTGTGGGCGAATCAAAGGTTGTTATAAAACCGGTTGAGGGTTGCTTATACAGTATTAACGGCAAGGTATGGCAAAGCAGCAATGTTTTCACAAAACTAATTCCCGAATTCAATTATACCGTTTGGATAAAATATTCCGATGAATCGGTATACAGTGTTGTAAGCGATGGCACAACATTTACAACAAACGGTCAAGATAATGTTGATGAAAATCCTGATTCAGTAAGTCTTATTGAACTTAAAAAAGCATTATTCAGCGATTCTAAAAATATGGCTATGGACTATAACGCTGACGGTAAAGTTGACATTCTCGATTTGGTTTATCTTAAAAACTACCTATTGGGATAACTGCCGAATCACAATAAAAGATGAATTTTTAAGTTAAAATTCATCTCACGCAGTAAAACAAAAATACTTAAACTTAAAACACAGCACTCTGAAAACAATGCGTTTCAAGGGTGCTGTGTTTTTATATGATTTCATTTATTGCTCGGTTTCAAAGTAGGCGTAAGATGAAGAATAATGCTTTTCGAGGTTTGCTACCCTTCGCGCCATATTGGTGATTCTTTCTTTTAAAATCGGGATATCAGCCGAGGATTTATTCTGCGCTTCAACCTTCTTTTCAAGTTGTTCCAAGCGGTACTGTGTGAGTTTTGCCGAGGTTATAATTCCGCCCGCAGTTCCCGCAAGTGTGCCCAAAAATGAGATTATTGCAATTAATACTGTGTCATTCATTTTTCTTTTCCTTTATAAGATTTGTGAATCGCATAAGCATATCCCGTTGCTTTGTGTTAAGGGGGTTACTCGAGAAAACAGAACTATATGAGAACAGCACATAACCGCCAACCGCACCGTTTTTATAACATTTTTCTGCCTGACACGCAATTATATCGGTGTCGGTCTGCCATTCCGCGCCGTCTGTCTCGGTGGCAGTGCCTATTTTATACGGCCCCAAACCTATTATAAGTTCTATGTTTTTGTTCCTCTCACAAAGCGCACACCATTTTTCAAGAAGACTATCAAACCGATATTCTTCATCGCGGTAATTAAAACCGAAATAAAGTTGCGGAATAATGGTATCTATGTATCCGTTTTTAATCCATTCCTCAATATCTGCATAAAAATCAGTATAGTTTTTTTCCACAGATGCCGCAGGGCTTACCGAGAATACGATATCTCTGTTTTTACTTTCAATTAACAAGTGGCACCCACTTATAAGCGAGTTCACATTTGCCCTGCGCCAATCGGCAAGAGAAAGAGGATTCGGCGAGCCGTTTTTATACTTTTCGTAACTTTTAAGGTCAAAATCTTCGTTTTTAGTCGGATAAAAGTAATCATCAAAGTGTATTCCGTCAACATCGTAATTTGTGATTATTTCTTTTATTCCATCCAGAATCAGCCTTTGTACTGACGGCTCTGCGGGGTTAAGATATATCCCGTTATAAAAGCAAACATTCAAATCGTTTTCAGGGTCAGCGTCTTTAATCCACTTGTAAGCCGGGCTGTTATTTTTGAGTTTCTCAATATCGCTCGATGAGGTTAGCACTCTGTAAGGATTCACCCACGCGTGCACCTTTATACCGCTTTGGTGAAAGGCATCAAGCATTTTTTTGAAAACATCAAAATCATATTCCTCCGTGGCGCTCACAAGGGGAAAGAGTTCTGAAGGGTAAAGCGAATCACAGTAAGAGCGCACATGAATATATGCATTTTCTATTCCAAGCGATTCGCAGTTTGTAACCGCCGTTTCAAGTTTGTTTTCGAACTCACCGCCCTGTAACATTTCGTTAATTTCACTGAAAGAAAACCATATTCCGCTGGAAAATGCGGCGGTGCGGGATTCTTCTGTTTTTTGCGGTGCTCTTTTGCACGCGCAAAGAATCAATAACACGCTCAAAATTAATGCGATTTTGCCTTTCACAAATATTCCTCCTAATTTATCGTGCTGAAATATATCTCCACGGGGCCGAGTTTTATTGGCTTGCGACTCTCAATTGACAACGAAATCCCTCTCCTGCATTTGAGGTTTGGTACAAGTTTTACGGTTTTGGGCGATTTTGCGCACACATCGGTTTCGCTAAGGCGAAAAAGGGAAAGGTTTTCCTCTCCCAAAACCTTTATTTCGGTGTTCCCCTGCGATTTCAGGTCAAGGTAAATTTTTGATACTTTAACCGCCTTACCAAGAGGAGAGAGTCTGTATTTTTTAGTTTCAATCTGTGAATTTATATTATGGTAAGACACCTTGATTTCTTCATTTTCGTGATGAATAAGGTTGTCTTTATACCCTTTTAAATCGGCTATACAGTACACACTGTTGCTGTTGTCTGTACAAAGGAAGGTGGGATTTCCTTTGTATGAAAACGCTCCGCAAATGTTGCAATCCTCTGGCAATTCCCATATAAACCAACTAAAATCGGATTTTGCATTCCACTTTGCCAAAACCGCTTTTGAGCCACAACACAACATATAATAATCGCCAAAAGAAACCGCCACCGGTAACAGTGAATTTTCTTTCAATAGTGCCGTAAGATAAGCCTTTATCGGGTTGGATATTACTGTTATGTTGCCGTTTGTATAGGAGCAGACATCACCTTCACCCGACACCCAAATTAAACGCTCACCTATTTTTGCAATAGTGGATTTGAAAGCGCAACCCAGATTATCACTTACCGTTTTGATTTTTAAACCGCTCTCGGTATGGAAAATGGCAGGGTTATCTATTAACAGATTAGTAGAGTTAATCGGCTTTGAATCCTCAATTTGGAGCGAGTGAATCTCGTCATTTTTAAAGGCCACAACACGGTCTCCAAAGGGAATTAGTGCTACAACTTCATTTGATGGCAAGCCTATCAGATTGCCTGAAACCATTGGAAAATACAGCGGGTTATCATAGTTTGAAAAATAAACCTCACTTCCACCAATACCGCCTGAGAATACATTTTTAGAATTAACTGTGCAATTTTGCTTGCAGGAAACCACACGTTCAAAGGCTTCGGGGATATCCTTTTTGGCAAAAACACGAATGTTATTTTCCTTGTAACCGAGCATTTGCGGAATGGCAAATTCGCTTCCGTCCGAATAGAAAGTAATAATACCCTTTTCGCGGTCAAGAACTAAGGTTATATCCACATCATGAAGTTTCAGTGTATCGGAAGTGGAATCCGATAAAACACACCATTCCGCGTAACCGCCACCTCCAAGATAAAGTCTGCATCTTATGGCTTCTTCCGAAAGTTTTGAGAATGGCAGGCGGAAGGACGAAGAATAACCATCAGAACTGTAATAAGCATAAAATCTGCCATCAAGCATATTAAGTGCTTCAAGGGCTTTTGGGGAGGCTTCTATTTCAACGCCCGCCTTTTTTGCAAGGTCAAACGAGTCACCTCTGCCGTTAATATAAACGGTGGGAACATAGTAATTCATAACCTTGTTCCAAGCAGTAAAATCCTTGTTTATTTCAAAAACGTGGTAATTTCTGCTCTTGAAATCCACCATATTTACGAGTGTTATAAGAGCAAAAATGCCTCCGTTTTCGCTTTTGCCAACATAAAAAGTAATGTTTTCGGGCACATAAAAAGTATCTGTATCTGTTCGTGCAAAATGTAGCGCTCCAATATCTGTTATGTTGCGGTCTTCATCCACCAAAGAAACATAAGCAAAAAATGCCGAATTCGAATAAAACACATTCGAAACCGTAATTTTGTGGTATTTTCCGTCAATGTAAATTTCGGCATCTGTAAAACGGCTTTCATAGTTTACATTTTCCTTTAAAATCGCCTTGCCGATAATATTGGATTCTTCACAAGAAAGTCCCGGTCGCGTTTCAAGAATACCATTTTTATTCCAAATATTTTTGCAGAATTTAAGATTGTTTTCTGCAAAGTTTCCATTATTATCACTTAGATTCACACCCATGTTTTGGACGGAAATGGTAATGTTTTTTAAATCGGAGTTTTTGAGTGATTCATATTTCATTAAATATCCCCACTCTCTGAAACGGGCAAGGTGTCCTTAATTTTTTCAATTCCTCCAAGCAGCGATGCCCTTTTTGCATTATAAATTGCGGTGAAAACTCTGTTTTTTTCAGTTTCGCCGTCTATAAAACTCATAAGCATAGCAACTCCGCTTATAACCGCCGTGGTTTGCTTACTGTTCCAGTCGGTTTTTTCTGATAATTCCTCAAGCGGTTTTATATTTAAATCTTCTGCAATCTGGTTTATAAATTCCAAATCGCGTTTTGAAGAATTGTTGTGAAGTGTGATTTCTTCGGGGTTATCGTAACCCAGTCTCAAATGTGCTGCTTTGCAAATTTCATATCCGTTCATTTTAATCCTCCTCTGCCTTTTCCATTATCAATCCGTCGATGTCCTCCACCATACCGTCAGGTAGGCGGGTAAGCAACTGCACGCGGTTGATAACCCCTTTTTCAAAAAGGGTTATAAGCATTTGCGCTCGCTCTGCGTCGGTGGTTTTTGCGGAATTTATAACCTTCACATTAGCACAGAAAACAAGTGACTTATAACGCTCGGCATCAAAGGGAATATATTTCACACCCGATTTATCCTTCTGCTTTAAATTACGCTTGCCGTAATATGTGATCCAAAAATCCACCCATATACGCGCAGTATCTTCAAGGAAGGTGTAAAAACGATTTTTAACAATCTGCAACGGCATAAGTGCCGCGTTACGCATAGCAACAAGTGCGGTTGCATTGTCTGCTTTGCTATCGCCAAGTGCCACCTCATTTGCACCGCTTTGTGTCAGAGTATTTTCAATAAGGGTGTTAATACTCACATCGAAATCCTTTGTGAAATTAGGCGGAGAGATATATTTCACCGCACCTGCAACATCTTCATTGGAACCAAAAACCTTTATAATCTGCCCGGGGTCGTTGGTGATTTTATCTGTAACGGTATCGCCGTTCACCACCATTATTGGCATACCTGTGGTCATTGCCGACCATACATTAGCGGTAATCATTCGGTTTATGGCAATCTGATTTGGAATAAGATATGTAATCTCACTTTCGCCGTAAATTGAGTTTGATTTTCTCTCCCAACTAAAAAGCGAAAGAGGATAAAGATTAAGCCCTGTGTCAAACTCGGGGCGAACAATAGCGTTTTCGGTGGACTTTATACATTTAATTGTATAGTTTCCTTCGGGATTATATTCCTTGTAAAGCTTGGTAAAAACGGTGGTTTTGCCTTCTTGTGCAGATTCTGAAATATTGGTGAGGGTGGATATGCTGGCGCCGTAAAGCCTTGCCTCGCGCAACACCTCATCCAATTCCTTTCTGCTTGAAATAATAATATACGGTTGGTTCTGAACCGTTTCAGAATAAGGGTCACCAAAGGCGATATCCTCAACCGAGAGTACTTCGCTTCGTATATCACCTTTTATTTTAAGTGTTTTCCCTCTATCAGCATAAATTCCGGTTGAAACGTTGGGATCCCAATAAGTGTAGAGCACTGCGGTGCCACAGATATAAGCATCCCTTAAAATCTTTTCGTTTAAATCGTTAAGTTTTAATCTCTCCGCGGTTACATTATAATAATTGCCGAGAGCAGACATAATAAAGCCTATTTCGGTTTCACTTACATCGCCCGAAAATCCTTCATTAAAACTTAAAATTTCATCTTCTGCGGTGGGTATACCCTCTGCTGAAAATTCAAGTTTTGTGTTATCGCTTAAAAGTTGGGAGATTTTATAATCACCGATTCGCTTGATTACATTGTGGCGTACAAGCGGACGGTCGTTACCGCATTTTGCTCCGTGCCACTGATCGCCAATAAAGAAACGCTCGTTGATTCTGTTTTGCTCAAAAATGCCCTTATTTCCGAGAGATGCCTTGAATTCATAGCCTTTGCGGTATTCACTAAATATCTGTTCAGGTGTATAATTCATAATTTTTCTCCTTGTGTTAAATATTTTAAATCTTAAAAGTTGTAAAGCCCGACCCGCCGGGCCGAGCCTTACATTAAACCGATTAAGCTATATTAACTGTGAATACATCTGAATCTGTGCTTGCCATACCGTCAACTGTTACTCTTACGAAGAAGTGGTATGTGCCGGGCTCTAAATCCTCGGGAATTGTGTATTCAGTAGCAGTTGCACCTGCAACCTTTACAGAGCCTCTCTTTGCACCGTCCTCACAAGCATACCACTGGTAAGTAAGCGCGCCTGTGCTTTCGGCTTCAATACTCAAGGTGATGGGCTCGCCTTCATTCACGGTAGCCACGCCTGCATCAGATACAACCTGAACAGAGGGAGATACCCAAGCCCAAACCGCATCAAGACCGCTCTTCTTTACGAATACATCGTAATAAATACGGTAATCGAACTTGTATGCATCTGCATCGATGTTCTGTTCGGGTGTGAAGATTCTCATATTTTCGGTTTTCTTAACCAAATGTGCACCGCTCTTGGGGCAAACAAGCATGTATATTTCCTTGGTTGTGCCTGCGGGTGTGAAACCGCCCGCACTGCCTGAATTGAACTCATAAGCAGTTTTCATTCTTTCTGAAACCACGGGAATAATTGCCACTCCGTTAATGGATTTAACCTTTAAGTTAACCTCGCCCTGCTTAAAATCTGAAATTGTGATAAACTTTGAAATTTCAGCAGAGTTCTGCAAAGCAGCATAGATGTGGCTGTCCACAAAGGCAACGAGTTCTTCATCATAGCCTACAACAGACTGAACTTCGGTAATAAGCTGGCAGAGTGCCTCGAAAGGCTTTGCTGCATCACCCTCAATAAGATTTGAACGGGAGATTGCAAGGCCTGCAAGTTTTGAAAGCACATAAGCATCACACTCGGGAACCACCTTTGTACGAACATATTCGCCAAGAATCTTTCCTGCAAGGTTAGCAATACCTGATTCGTCCATATCCTCGCGGTCAATCTGTAAAGAACGAGCGCGGTCCATCTTCATTGTGTATGAAGAATTGGCAACGGTAATTGCGCCGCGTGAAAAACCTGTGTCGCGGTCGTAATCGGCAAGACCCTGAAAATCAATATCCGGAATAATTACTGTCTTTGCGCCCACGAACTTTGTTGCGAGTGCATTGTCTGCAAAGAAGCCGACTGCACTCTTCTGCTCGAACATTTTATCGAGTTCATTTGAATATCTTGTTACATTTTCAATAGAATTAATAGCCATTATAATTTCTCCTTTTTATTTCCATAATCCCCTCAAAAACTCTGAGGCTTCGGGGGTAATATTCCCCTTACGGCTTTGCTGTGAGCCGATACTAGCTTCCTTTGAAAAAAGATTCGCCTTAACGGCTTTTTCTTTTTCTCTTTTTTCGTTTAACAAATATCTTAAATATTCATCAAGCAAAAGGCTGCCTTTAAGTTCGGCCGATTCTCTTACCGTTTGGGGTAAATCTTCGATGCTTTTAATCTCCCCAAAAAACGATTGCAGTTCTTCAAAACCGCGAAGTCCGTTACCGATACCTCCGTTTTCAAGGGCTATAATATGTTTAGCCAATGCCTCATCTCCGCCGCATTTTTCACAGAGTTCATTAGCCCGCTTGTTGTAGTCACTAAGTTTCAAATCCTCTAAAAACTCTCTTACGCTTTTATTGTTTTTCTGACTTAAAACTTTAAGTGTTTTATAATCTTCGGAAATAAGGTCAAATTTCATACCTTTCTGAGCCAAAACAGAGGCCTCTTCCAAGGGTATTTCTCTTATTTCCTTGTTGAATTTAATGGGAACTTTTATTTCTTCACCGTTTAAAGGTGTGGTATCCTCATTATTTTCGGTGTTTACTGCATTTTCTGTTGCAGTTTCAAAATCTTTGTTTTCCTCTAACATAATTTATTCCCTTTCACATTCAAGATTAAATGCTTTTTTATGACTGCTCACTGCCGTCATAATTTAAGAAGTTTTCGTATTCCCGTCTTAGATTTTCGGTTGCGGCAAGTGTTCCTTTTTTAGTTTTTGGTTTTATCAGAGGTTTTGGTTTTTCCCCTAACAAAAAGCCAACAACAAAGGACAAACCTGCCACAAGTAAGTAAATAAATATCATTATGTATCCCAACCTCCGTTAAAATCGGAACCGCTTATATTACCGACGGTTTCCTCCCTTAACCGCTCTTTTTGGGGGCGAAAGAATTTCACATCCTCAAAAGCATACCTCAACGCATCACAAAGATGATTATCGGTATCCTTCGGAAGCCTTTGTCCACGCTCGTTGCGGCGGTCATCGTAAACATAACTGTTTAATTCGCGTATCATATTTACACAGTCGGGGTTTACGGTAATTTTATACTCGTTTATAGCAGAGATACCGTTGAGCACGCTGTCGCGCCCTTTGACCGACGGTAAAATTCTGCCAATGCCCAGCCTTTTCAAATCATCGTTTGATTTTGGCTCGGCACAGTCCGCGCGGATTCTTTCCTTACTGAAACCCATATCTCTTATTCTCGCGGCGATATCGCAGTTAAGCATTTTCTTTTCGTAGAATTCCGCAAAAATATAAATTTTCTTCTCAATGGGATTCGCCTTAAAGCCCACAAAAGCAGTAGGGTCGTTTGTGTATCCGTAATCAAGCCCAAAAAAGTTTTTCCATTTGTATTCATCATCGGGTTTTATTTCTTCCTTACCAATTTTCCAGTTTTCAAAAACAAGCCCTTCCGAAATACCCCAGTTGCCGAGACCTGCAACATCGTATTTGCGGGGATTAGTTTCCTTCATTCGCTCAAAAACCAAGCGGTCGGTGGAATCAAGAAACTCGTTTATAAGATAATTGGTGGAAAAAGTTGCCACATTTTTAGAATTAGCATCAAAAAATCTTTTTTTGAGCCAGTGCCCATCACTCCACGGATTAAAAGTGACGGTGGTTTGCTTGTACAGAGGCGGCGGCACCTTACCTCGCGGCACAGAAAGGTCAAGTTTATCAAAATCGGCTTCATCCGAAATTTCAAAGGCTTCCTCTATCCACACAAAGTTAAGATATCCTTTGGATACGGTAGTAGAAGCAAGTTTCAGAACATCATCAAAACCGCGGAACAGAATTTTTTGTCCCGTTGGCTTGTACACCATTTCCATTGGGGATACAGTATTGTTCCAATATTCCGAAACACCTAATTTTTCCTGCGCCCATTTGAGTTGAGCAAAGGTTGAATCTCTGTGGGTGTTCATAACCTGACGCACCACCAGAAGATTACTGTCCTTCATTTTCATCAGCCTGTAAATAAAGTTAAGGGCGGTTGTGGCCGATTTTTTCGAGCCTTTACCGCCTTTAAGCACGCGGTAACGCTTTTTACAGTTCCAGAATTCATCATAGCCTCCGCCGATAATCTGCGACATCTTAATCTCTGATGTCGTCAACAATCATCACCGCCTTAGCCTGCCCCGGCTTTTCATCTGTTTTTTCACTTACAATTGAACGCAACTCCTTTATAGCCGAAAGGTCTCCCGAAGATGCCTTCTTGTAAAGTGCTATCATAACTGCGGCTTTACGGGTTGGATTTTTAATTTCAAATCCTTCAGACCTAAGCGTCTGTGTCTCCGCATCCGATAGTTTTTCATTGAGTATCTCTTTGAGAGTTTTATAAAGCAGTTTGTCGTTTTCTTTCATAAGCGTTCCTCCCTCGGCGGAAACATAATATTACATATAAAAGTGGACATTCACCGACATCTTTTAGTCCACAGATAAAGATGAAATTAAACTTCAACGCATATAAATTACAATTTATGAGTGAGGCGTTTTGCCTCACTCTCGATATAAATCCCTTGCGGGATTCTCGATATGCAACTTACGGTGCTCGATATGTGCTTCGCACTCGATATGCCCTGCGGGGCGAGTGAGATTTTGTTTGATATATCGTAGGGGACGATGCCTACATCGTCCCGAGGATTTCTATGTGTTTTTACGGCTGATGTGGTCATCAGCCCCTACGCAATGTCAATTTACATATCGTAGGGGCAGGCGTCCTCGACTGCCCGCAAGCAAAGA
>JAZTXU010000222.1:0-10337 GCA_045636565.1 Acutalibacteraceae bacterium | reverse complement strand
GAGATGATTTTCGGCATTATTTTATCGAGATTCCAGTTGCAAAAATCACCCGAATTGTATTTTATGTCAATCTTATGTAACTTTGCCTCGGCTTTGTCAGCAATTTTGAATTTGAGTGCAATCAGAGTTCCGTTGTTTTTTGAAGTTCCTCTTTTTGAAGCAACAAGGCGAATTAAATTTTTTGAAGGATGTGCTCTTGTTTCGCACTCTCCAATAACATCCCCCTTAATATCTTCTAAAAATTCCAAAGAAGAAGAGTCATAAGTAATTGAAATTGTGATTCCGGAAACTCCGGGGTTTTCTGCAAACGATATAGGAATGATAACAGTGTCACCCGTATTTCCCGTTACAGTGCCGACGGTGATAATTCCTTCCTCAATAACTGCGGCGGAAACTGTAAAAGAGGGGATAAGAGTGTAAATTAGTAAAATCAAACCAAATATATAGATTTTTGTTTTTCTTAACATAGAGAAACTCCTTATTATTTCTATTTAATAATATATCATTATTTTTGTTTGGTGTCAATAATTTGAAAAATATACCTCAATAAAGCAACACGAAACACATATTGTTAAAAAAATAACAAAGTTTTTGCTTAAAAAATAAATTTATTAAAAAAGATTGTCTATTTTTTAACAAACCTATTGACAAATTGAAAGCACGGTAATATAATGTACTACAATGTCATATTTTAAATGAAGTGTTAAGCACTATTAAAATTTTGGAGGTATAATTATGGCAAGAGTTTATAATTTTAGCGCAGGTCCTTCTATGTTACCTGAAGAGGTACTTAAAACTGCAGCAGCAGAAATGATGGAGTTTGGTGATAGCGGTCAATCCGTTATGGAAATGTCACACCGTTCAAAAGAATATCAAGCAATCTTTGATGAGGCAGAGGCAAATCTTCGTGAGATTATGAATATCCCCGATAATTATGAGGTTCTTTTCTTACAGGGTGGTGCATCTACTCAGTTCGCAATGATTCCTATGAATCTTATGACCAAGAACGGCAAGGCAGACTTTATCGTTACAGGTCAGTGGGCTAATAAGGCTTACAAAGAGGCTGCTCGTTATGGTGCTGCTCGTGAGGTTGCATCTTCTAAGGATAAGACATTCAGCTACATTCCTAAGACCACAGCTGCTGATTTTGACCCCGAGGCTGACTATGTTCACATTTGTATGAACAACACCATTTATGGTACAAAGTTCAATACACTTCCCGAAACAGGCGATGTTCCGCTTGTAGCTGATATTTCAAGCTGCATTTTGTCAGAGCCTATCGATGTTTCAAAGTTCGGTATGCTTTATGCAGGTGCACAGAAAAACGTTGCTCCCGCAGGTGTTACAATCGTAATCATCCGTAAAGACCTTATCGGTAATGCTATGGATATTACTCCTACAATGCTCAAGTATGATACACATAGCGAGAATGGTTCTATGTTCAATACACCTCCTTGCTACACCATCTACATTGCAGGTCTTACTTTCAAGTGGATTAAGAAAATGGGCGGCCTTGAGGCTATGAAGGAATACAACGAGAAGAAGGCTAAGATCCTTTATGATTTCCTTGATAATTCTAAACTCTTCAAGGGCACAGTTGTTCCTGAAGACCGTTCACTCATGAACGTTCCTTTCGTTACAGGCAACGAAGAACTTGATGCTAAATTCGTTAAAGAATCAAAGGCTGCAGGTTTCTATAACCTTAAGGGTCACCGTTCAGTTGGCGGTATGAGAGCTTCTATCTACAATGCTATGCCTATCGAAGGCGTTGAAAAGCTCGTTGAGTTTATGAAGAAATTTGAGGAGGAAAACGCATAATGTTTAAGATTAAAACTTATAATAAAATTTCAAAAAGCGGTCTTGAAGTATTTGATGATAAATACACAATCGGCGATGAAGTAGAAAATGCTGATGGTGCGATTGTTCGTTCTGCCGCTTTACATGATACTGAATTCCCCGCAACCTTAAAGGCTATTGCCCGTGCAGGTGCGGGTACCAACAACATTCCGATTGATCGTTGTTCAGAGCAGGGTATCGTTGTTTTCAACACTCCCGGTGCTAACGCAAACGCAGTTAAAGAACTTGTTATTGCAGGTCTTCTTATTTCTTCACGTCGTGTTGTTTCCGGTATCGAATGGGCTAAAACATTAAAGGGCGAAGGCGACGCTGTTGGCAAGCTTGTTGAAAAAGGCAAGGGTGCTTTCGCAGGTCCCGAAATTAAGGGCAAGTCTTTAGGTGTTATCGGTCTTGGCGCTATCGGTGTTATGGTTGCAAATGCTGCTAACCATCTCGGTATGAAGGTTTACGGTTATGACCCTTATCTTTCTGTAAAGTCAGCTTGGAACCTTAACCACAACGCAGTTTATATCAACGATATAAATGAAATCTTTGAAAAGTGTGATTATATCACAATCCATGTTCCGCTTACAGATTCTACAAAGAATCTTGTAAACACAGATACAATTGCTAAGATGAAAGATGGCGTTCGCATTCTTAACTTCTCTCGTGCAGCATTAGTTAATGATGATGCATTAAAGGCAGCGCTTGAATCAGGCAAGGTTGCAGCTTATGTAACAGACTTCCCGACTGAATCTGTTCTTGATGTTGACGGTGTTATTGCTATTCCTCACCTCGGCGCATCTACCCCTGAGTCAGAAGATAACTGTGCTTCTATGGCTGCTAAAGAGCTTATCGATTATATCGAAAACGGTAATATTGTAAACTCTGTAAATCTTCCTGAGGTTACAATGCCCAGAAGTGGTGAACACAGAGTTTGCGTAATCCATAAGAACATTCCTAATATGATTACCACAATCACAGGTATTGTTGCTGATGACGGTGTTAATATTGAGAATCTTCTCAATAAGTCACGCGGCGATTACGCTTACACAATGCTTGATATTGGTGCTGCTGATACTGATGCAGTAGCAAGCGAAATCGGAGCTATTGACGGTGTTATTAAGGTAAGAATTATCTAATTTGGTTTTAATCTGACCGCTTCCAAGTTTGGAGGCGGTCTTTTTTTATATTGCACAACAATAACTAGTAAAAAAAATAAAAAAACACACAAAATAATGTGTTTTTTTTGTAAAAAACACTTGATATAATTGTTTTTGTGTTGTATAATGACTTTTAAGATATGCAATCTACTTAAAGTTTGTCTTTCTGTCATTAATTGTAATGATTCTTAACTGTTGAAAATTAATTTTGGAGGAATTAGTTGTGAGAGAGATAGAAGCTATTGAAACTATGATTTCAAGAGAAAATAATAACATTAATGATTGTTATAATCAAATTGGAAAAATATATTTCGAATTACATGCTGATTCTTATGAGCCTGCTTTTGAAGATTTGATTGCTTGTATAAAGAAGTCAAAATCGAATCTTAATGATTATATTGATCAGGTTAAGAAACTTAAGGGTATTCTTCCTTGTCCTAACTGTGGCAACGATGTTCCTAGTGATATGGTACATTGTACTAAATGCGGTTTTGCAGTTCATCCCGAACTTGCAGCACCCGCAACGGCAAGCGTTACTTTTTGTACCAAATGTGGCAAACCCGTTAATTTTGGTGCTACCTTCTGTACTTCTTGCGGTACCAAGGTTGGTGGGGTAACTGCTCCTGCTGTACAAACGCAGGTAGCTCCTGCAGCTCCTGTAGCCCCTGTAGCTCCGGTTGTTGTTCCGGTTGCACCCGCCGTTCCGGTATCTACCGTGGCTCCCGTAGTTCCAATTGCTCCTGTTGTACCTATTGTTGAAGTACCCACTGTTCAAAACACAGAAGTTAATGTTACATATTGTACTGTATGTGGTAATGCACTTAAACCGGGATTAGCATTTTGCACACAATGCGGTACAAAGGTTGAAAATAAGCCGGAACCTGTTGCCCAGGCGGTTAAAGAACCTATAGTTCCGATTGTTGAAACCCCTGCTGTTTCTGAAGAATCGACAGAAGTGGTTGCTGCTTTGGAAGAACCTATTGCTCCGGTTGTTGAAGAAACTCCGGTTGTTGAGGCGGCTCCTGCGGTTGAGCCCGTAACTGATACAATAAACGTTCAGGAAAATGTAGTAACTTGTGCTAATTGTGGTCAGGCACTTATGCCTGGTGTGTTATTCTGTACTCAGTGTGGCACAAAAGTTGAAGCAACACCCGTAGTGCAAGAAACTGTTACTCCTGTTGCAGAGGTTGTAGCTGAACCTATCGCTCCGGTGATTGAAGTGGCACCCGTTGTTCAGGCTCCCGTTGTTAATAATTTACCTGTGTGTAAAGTCTGCAACAATCCGTTAAAATCCGGTGTGGCTTTCTGCACTGTTTGCGGTGCTAAGGTTGAAAAAGAGTCAGTAAATGTGGGCTCACAAGCTCCTTTTGCTCCAATTGTAAATGCCCCTGTGGAGTCTGCTCCAAATGTGCCGGAATCAAAAGTATGTGCCAAATGTGGAAAAAATGTTCCGATAGAAGCAAAATTTTGCACCGGTTGCGGCAGTATGTTGAGTTAAATAACAGTTTTATCTGTTTTTAAAGTTTTTAAGAAAGGATTGACTGATGTGGATAAATTTTGCGGTAAATGCGGTTCAGCAATTGACACTATGACAGGTTTGTGCCCTAATTGTGATAGGGAAAAACTTAATTCAACTGTTGGTAATAGTAATTTAAATACCGTAGTTAACACTGTTGCAACTCCCACATTTCAGAAAGTAGCGGTAAATGTACCGAAGAAAAAACATAATGTTGCAAAATCTTTTCTTATGGTAGCGCTTTCTATCTGTCTTTTCTTTACTTCTTTATTTTCAGTAATAATTTTTGATGCGAGAAATACATTTGATAATACCGATAAACTTTTAGATAATATCGATGCTACAGATTTTTTAGATTCTGCCGGATTGGCTTCTGACTATAAGATTAATGAATTCTATGCGTTCTTGTTGGAAAGATTTGGCTTTGAAATAAGTGACAGAAGGCTTGATAATTTTATCAACCGCTCTGAATTTAAAGAATTTTTTGCCGATGAAATAGAAGATTTTGTCGAAGATATGTTCGAAGGCAGAGCAAAGCTTGTTATCACAAAAAAAGAACTTGTTGAATTAATCGAAGATAACAACGATATTATAGAAGAAGAATTTGGAAGACAACTAAATTACGGTGAAGTTTTAAGGGTTGCTGATTGGGTTTTTGAAGGCGATGAGTTAAAAATTATAGATTCTAAAACCTTAAAAAACGATGCTCCTGTTGCTTATTATACTTTAACAGTAGGTTTTTCATACACAACATTGATTATTTTAGGGCTTTTAAGTGCTATTATAATATTTGTTTTAATAAAGATGAGTCTTTCTAAGTCTTTAATCAGTTTAGGTGTTGTGTTCATGATTTTAGGCTTCTTTGGAAGTTTGTTGGTTTTGATTGCTTCTCCCATTTGTGAGGCAATCGGTGCCGAAAAAGTAATCTGCACCGTTGTTGGCAATTTATTTGCTTTGAATTTGGCACCTTCCATTGTTTTACTTGTACTCGGTATTGCTTTGTTAGTAGTCCGTAAATATGTTTTAAAGCGTTTTGCGAAATAGTGTGTAAAAATGAGTAAGAAAAAAAGATTGAGTTTAATTGTAATTTCACTTTTAGGTTTGCTCGATGTAATGTTTTTACCGGTTTTCAGTGTATTTGGCGGTTTGTTTCCAGGTGAGGTTCAGGTACCATTTCTTGAAGTTTTTGATTTAATTTTCAATGAGCAAGGTGCTTTTGAACTTTGGGTAGTTCGTTTTACAGCGGCTATACTTATTTCTTTTTTCATGTTGCTTATTGCGGCATTATTTTCCGGAAAACTCACATTTATAATTACTGATGCTTTGTGTATAGTTCTTATAACGGTGCAAATTATTCAATATTCAGCACAAACAAAAGAAATTCATAATTTGTTTGATTTTGAAAAAACCAGCCTTTCGGTTGGAACATGGGTAGCAATACTATTCTATATTTCAGCAATATTTATTGTTCTTTATAAAAAGAGCGAAAATGCTGAAACAACTGTAAATCCGAGTGCTTCTGATGTTGAAGAGCAGGGAATACCCTCGGAGGAAATTTAATTTTGTATTAATAACAACAATGTTGTTAATAAATAAAAAAATATTTTTAAGGAGATGGTCATTATGGCTAAATTTTGTGGAAAGTGTGGAGCGCAGTTAGATGACAATGCAGTATTCTGTAATGCTTGCGGCGCACAGTTAGGTGCAACCGGAGGTAATGCAGGTATGCCAAGTTTTGTTACAAACTATGCAAAGAATTTATCAACAAGAAATCACTGGTTACTCACTTTTGCAGCACAGTTCATTTGTTTAATTTTCTCTACCTTGGCTCTTATTTCTGTAGGTAGCGGAAGCAGTAGTAGCAATCTCTCTATTTGGGATGGTTTATCTGGTTTTGAACTAACCGGCGGCAGTGTTTTCTATGTTATTTTCTTATTAGCATATATTGCAGCTGTAGTTTATATGTTCTTACCTATTGCATTTGAAAAGGCTTTTACTCTTAAGAGTTTGTTACCTGTTGCTGTAGTAGCTGCTGCATATTTTGTTTATAACATTATCATGGTTCTCTGTGTAACAGGTGAATTCCCCAGCTATGCAGAAGCTGGTCTCAGCGTTTGGGGTATTTTCTACATAATCATCAGCATTGCTGTTATTGCAGATTTAGTTCTTTTCACTTTAAAGTGCAAGAGCGAAAACATGTAATATAATAGTTGTTATATTATATTTTCAATATTTATAGCCTTCGGTGTATCCGAAGGCTTGAATATGTTTTACACTTTTAAAAAAAGTGCGATTTTTGATGGTTTTAAGATGAAAAGACCAATATAAAAACGCGTTGATTTAATTGTTTAGGGAAGAGGATTAATTTATGTTTTGTCAAAAATGTGGAGCTCAATGTGCTGAAGGCATAGCTTTTTGCGATAAATGCGGCGCACCTATTGAAAACACTCAGGCGGCTGAATATCAGTATGTTCCTGAATTACAACCCAAGAAGGAAAATAAGAAACTAATTACAATTATTGTAGCTGCTCTTGCGGTTGTAGTTGTATTTGTTGGTGCTTTGTTAATTTTCGGTGGCAACAGCCCGGAAGATGTTGCTGAAGAATATTTCATGGCAATGGTTGAAGGCGATTTGGAAACAGAGTTTGAATGTGAACTTCGCAGTAACGGTTTAAGTTATGAAGATTATATTGAAAAATACTGTGATGTTAATGATATGAAACTCGAAGAATATTTTGAGTTGCGTGAAGATCGTTATGAAACAGAAATCGAAGATTATGATGATTTGATTGATGCTGCTAAGCAGAGTCAAGAGGAATCACTTATTGAAGAATTTGGTAAATATGATATTTCTTTTGAAATCATCAGCACAAAAGAGCTTACCGAGAAAAAATTAAAAGAACTCTGTGAAGAAATTGAAGAATATTATGAAGATTCTGAAATCTACTCTATTGATGTTGATGAAATTGAAGAGGCTTGCTCCGTGAAATACAAAGCATCTATTGAAGGTGAAGATGATAGTGATACCGATAAGGGCACTATTACAGTTGTAAAATATGACGGCGAGTGGAAAGTTTTTGACTAACTTTTTGAGTGTAATTTTTATTCAGGAGGGGTAATGATGGCTTTTTGCGGTAATTGTGGAACAAAAGTGGAAACCGGAGATGCTTTTTGTCCCTCTTGCGGTTCTGCAATTCAAAAAGAGGTTTTGCCAAAACCTCAAGTTCAAGCATTTCAAAATCAAACACCTCAAAATCCGGCAACACAAGTTCATGTGATTCAGAAAGAAACTGTTCCTGTATATCAAATTGCGGTTAAGGAACCGGTGCCTGAAACAGAGGTAATACCTGAATCAAAGCCTAAACGTGCAAAGGGTATTATCATTGGTTTGATTTCGTGTTTTGTTGTAATTGCTTTATTATCAGTTGGTGCATATTTTGTGCTTGCAGAAAAACCTTATGAAAAGGTTGCAGAAAAATTTGCTATGGCGGCTATTGAAGTTGATTACGGCGAAGTTTTCAAATCTTCTGCGATAGATATGGAAGGCTTGGTTGATGATTACATCAAACATGATATGGAAAACAGAGGTTTATCTTATTCTGAACTTCTTCAGGAAGCTGCTGAAGGTGCGGATTTTCCGGTCGAAAATATTGAAGATGTGTATGAATATATAAATTCAAAACAGATAGAGTCGATATATAAAAAGTACGGCGAATATAAAATATCTTCTAATGCAAAGAATTCTCAAAGAATGGAATTAGATGAGGTTTACGACTATCTGGAAGAGTATGAAAACAGTATTAATTTTAATTTTGACATTGAAGATTACATTGATTTTGATGAAATCAGTGATGCTTATTGTGTTGAGGTTGAAATTACCATTGATGGAAGTATGGACGAAGAAACGTTCACACGCGATATTGTCGTTATTGAATATGACGGCAACTGGAAACCATTAAAAGTGGTACTTTAATTAAAAATTATTATATATTTTGGAGGAATTAATTATGGCTTTTTGTAGTAATTGTGGTTCACAAATTAATGATGGTTCTGCATTTTGTCCGAATTGCGGTTTCGCTTTCCAGAACGCAGAACCTGTAAATCAGCAACCTATGGATAACGGATATGCTCCTGAATATCAGGCTCCTGTTTATGACAATAACGGTTATGCACAGGATTATAACCAGCCTGCTGATAATGGTTACGCACCCGAATATGCTCAGCAGTATGATAACGGTTTTGCTCCTGAACAACCGCCTAAAAAAGACAATAAGAAACTTATTACTATAATCGCTTGTGCAGTTGCTGCGGTTGTTGTTATTGTTCTTGCTATTGTTTTATTTGGTGGTAGCAGCACAAGTGGTGAGGTTAATAGCGAAAGTCCTGAGGCAGCTGTTGAAACTTATGCAATGGGTATGGCAGAGGGCGACGTTGCAACAGCATATGCAAATAGTCTTATGGCTGTTTCTATGGATTTCGAAGAGTATATGGAATTTTCTGCTGAGGAAAATGGCACTAGTTTGGACGAAATGTTTGAAATGATTTCAAATATGACCGGCGAAGATATTGGCAGTCTTAGCGAATATCTTGATATAGCAAAAGAAAAGAATAAGGAAAATCTTGAGGCTGAATACGGTAGTTATGATATTACTGTAGATGTTCAAAAGGGTGATAAATATTCTAATGATGAGTTAGAAGAACTTCGTGAAGAAATCGCTGATAGACTTGACGATTTAGGTTTTGAAGGCGTTGATGTTGACAAAATCGAAGAAGCTTGTTATGTAGAAGCTGAAATGACAATTGAAGGTTCTGAAGATTCTGATACTGATACACAAACATTTACCGCTATCAACTATGACGGTGAGTGGAAAGTATATGATTTGAGCGTTGGTGGACTCTAATTACTTGAATTTTTGATTAAGCATCTATGCGGATGAAGTAACTTTTACTTCATCCGCATTTTTACATACAATACAGTTTAATTGCAATTTGAAATTCCAAATTATTTTTTAAAAAGAAAATACTTGATTTTTGAAAAGTTTTGTGATATAATTTTTTGGCTAATGGAAAATTAGCAAAAATATAACACACATTCCGTTCATGGTCGGAGAGGTGTTGTGGCTAAAGAATGTCGCAATTTCCGAAGACAAAGGCGGGATGGAGGAAAAACCTCAGGAGGAAAAAAACATGGCAGTAGTATCTATGAAACAGCTTCTTGAAGCAGGCGTTCATTTTGGACATCAGACAAGACGCTGGAACCCGAAAATGGCTGAGTACATTTTCACAGAGCGTAACGGTATCTATATTATCGACCTTCAGAAGACCGTTAAGAAGCTCAACGAGGCTTATATGTTCGTTCGCGACATAGCAGCTGAAGGCGGAGACATTCTCTTCGTTGGAACAAAGAAGCAGGCTCAGGATTCCGTTAAGGAAGAAGCAGAGCATTGCGGTATGCCCTATGTTAACGCTCGTTGGCTTGGTGGTATGCTCACAAACTTTACAACAATTCGCACAAGAATCGCTCGTTTAAACCAGCTCCGCACAATGCGTGACGACGGAACATTTGAGCTTCTCCCCAAGAAGGAAGTTATCAAACTTAACCTTGAAATTGAAAAGCTCGAAAAGTTCTTAGGCGGTATTCAGGATATGAAGAAGATCCCCGGTGCTCTCTTCATTGTTGACCCCCGCAAGGAAAGAATCGCTGTTGCTGAAGCTAAGAAGTTAGGTATCCCGATCGTTGCTATCGTTGATACCAACTGTGATCCTGATGAGATCGATGCAGTTATCCCCGGTAACGATGATGCTATCCGTGCAGTTAAGCT